>NZ_JBPCUJ010000081.1:0-103874 GCF_051011215.1 Lutimonas sp. | reverse complement strand
ATAGGAATAATAAAAATCGTCAAAAGGCCAATGAATTATTAACGCAACAAAAAGAAAGAATCCAAGATACTTTGGCAGAGTTAAATGCAACTCAGTCACAACTCATTCAATCTGAAAAAATGGCTTCCTTAGGTGAGCTGACCGCCGGGATTGCCCATGAGATTCAAAACCCATTGAATTTCGTTAAAAACTTTTCAGAGGTCAGTACAGAGCTGATCGATGAGATGATTGAAGATATAGATGCAGGAAAGGAGCAGGAAGTCAAAGAGCTGGCATCAGAGATTAAAGAGAATCAGGAACGGATCAATCATCATGGTAAACGAGCTGGATCCATTGTAAAGGGAATGTTACAGCATAGCAGGATCAGCTCAGGTGAAAAAACATCAACAGACATTAATGCTTTATGTGATGAGTATTTAAGATTGTCTTATCATGGTTTAAGAGCCAAAGACAAGTCTTTTAATGCTGATCTTCAAACGAAATTAGCCGAGAATCTACCAAATATTGAGGTTGTACCTCAGGATTTTGGCCGGGTATTGCTTAACCTGATCAACAACGCTTTTTATGCGGTTAAAGAGAAAAGCGAAGCAATTGGCAAAGACTTTAAGCCGATGGTCAAGGTTAGTACCAGGCTCTTAAAAGATCAAGTTGAAATTAAAGTATCTGACAATGGAAATGGTATCCCGACAGAGGTAAAAGATAAAATCTTTCAACCGTTTTTTACGACAAAACCAGCTGGTCAGGGCACGGGTCTTGGACTTTCCTTGAGTTATGATATTGTGAGGGCCCATGGTGGGGAGTTGAAGGTTGAAACCAATGAAGAGAAGGGTACCGAATTCATCATTGAACTACCTCTAAAGAGCAGAGCTATATAATCATGAAAAAAGGAAGTGGAAGATTTTGTACCTTTAATTGATTATTCATCAAATTACCAAATCCAAGGTCATGTCAAAATTTATTAGTCTATTCGTTTGTCTCTTCGTTTTTAATCTTTCATTCAGTCAGGCTGAAATCTATGAGTTGAGAACCTATGAAATCGATTTTTTTAAAAATGAACAAGTTCTTCATGATTATTTTCAAAAGGCACTGCTTCCGGCATTCAACAGACAGGGAATTCAGCATGTTGGCGTTTTTGAAGAATTGGGAGATGCCCTTCCGAAAAAAATGTATTTATTAATAACTTATACTGATTTACAGGCCTTTTCAGATCGTGATGCAGCGCTGACAAAGGATGAAGTCTATACCAAGGATGCCGCTGCCTATATGAAGACTGGCGCGAGCGATTTTCCATTTAAAAGAATGTCAAGTTCATTAATCAGAGCTTCAACTGTTTTTACAAACCTGGTAAAACCTGCTAATGATTCGGGTGTGTTTGAATTACGTATTTATGAGGCCTATAATGAAGATGCTTTGCGTAGAAAAGTCAAAATGTTCAATGATCATGAGTTTCAGATCTTTGAGGATGTGGGTTTGCCTATGGTATTTTTTGGAGAAAATATTGCTGGCGAGCAAATGCCCTGTTTAACATATATGTTGGCCTTCAAAGATATGGAAGCCCATAAAAAGGCTTGGTCTCAATTTGGCCCACATCCAGAATGGCAGCGAATTGTAAAGTTGGAAGAATATGCCAATACAGTGAGCCTGATCACGAGAGTATTTTTAAAACCTGTAGATTATTCTCAGTTATAAATGATTCAATACAGTATGTTTATGTAGATTTTATGAGGTTTGAGGACTCACATAATACATGTCAATTTCTCCTTTGTTTTTAGCCTTTATTTTACCGCGATATTCACAGTCAAAAGTGTCTTTTATTTTGTGATAGGTAGATCCTGACACATTGATCTTACCAGGTGTACCACTGCTTTCCATTCGGGAGGCTGTATTGACCGTGTCACCCCAGATGTCATAGGCATATTTACTTTTTCCCACAACGCCGGCAGTTACAGGTCCTGAATGTATACCTATTCGAATCTGATAGGCGGCTCTGTTTTCTTTTTCCTTTGTTTTATTCAGCTCATCCAGGAATACTAGTATTTCATTGGAGGCTTGGACCATGTTTATGGCTGCATCATTTTTTTCGCTTTCATCCAGCCCGGAAGCACATAAATAAGAATCGCCAATGGTTTTGATTTTTTCAATTTTATGCTTTGAAATGATGTCATCAATACCCGAGAAAAATTCATGTAATTCGTTGACCAGCATGTCAGCATTCATGCTTTCACCTAGCTTTGTAAAGCTTACAATATCACAAAACATGACAGAAACATTATTGTAACTCTGAGCCTTATACCCACCAGTACTCTTTAGTTCTTCAGCGGCATGTTTTGGTAAAATATTTAATAAAAGTGAATCTGATTTTTCCTTTTGTTCTTCAATTTCTAATTTTTGTTTTTCGATTTCCTTCGTTCTTTCAATCACTTTTTCTTCCAGGTTTTCATAGAGAATGGCATTGTCAATTGAAATCCCTATTTGTCCAGAAAGCATTTGCAATAATCGGATACGGTTTTTATTAAAAACACCCTTGATAAGGTTGTTTTCCATATAAAGTAAACCATTTGTTTTTCCTTGAGAAGTCAGTGGTACGCACATCATAGAAATGGTTTTATTTCGAATAATGTACGGGTCACTATTAAATCGTTCTTCGACGCCGGCATCCTTGATAGCGGCACTTTCATTAGAATGCCAGGCATAATTAATAAAGGTGCTGGGAACTAATTCAGATTTTTCAAATGGAATGGAATTATGAATTTTAAACTTCTCATCCCCACTAACACCTTCCGCTTCTATACATAAAACATTGTTCTTTTCATGAAGCAATACACCACGTTCTGCACCTGCGTTTTCGATTGAAATCTGTAATAATTTTTTTAACAGATCGGTATATTTCACCTGACTGGCGATGGTTTGAGAGGCTTTAAGAACACTGGCCAAATCGAGAGCCGACCGGCTAGAAGTTGACGTGACGGAGTTTTTAGAAACTTCATTTGCTCTTTTCTTAGAAGCAATCATCCTGTAAAGTTCAGGATAATCGTTTTCGAGATGACTGCACTTTGTGTGGGCTCCCCAAATTTTATAGGCCTCCCAAGAATCCAAGAGGTAGACTTCACTTTGTTTTAGTAAGCCGTTTGATTGACAAATATTTGCTGCTTTTTCATTGGCCAAAGCTTCAACATATTTGAAATCATGTTGTGCTGCTAGTTGAATCGCCTTTTCGTAAAGTTTTTGGGCCTTCTCTGTTCTGTTTTGAATGGCATTATAATCGGCTTTCAAAAGGTAGAAATGCTGTAAATAGTTAGAAGGGCAGCCATTGGACCATTCTTTAAAACTCTTTAGATGTCGCTTTAAAACCTTCAGATACTTCTTTTTTTCATCCTTGTTAAAATCCGGATAACAGGCCACGATCGTTAAGGAATTATAAAACGCTCTTAGGGCATTGCATAGGTCACCTAAAAGGTTGTCCATATAGTTGTCAAGAATCGTATCTTCTACAAGAGCGTCATGGAATCGCTGGGAATAGTATAAATGAATTAAATGAGCAGTATGAAAAACAGCAAGTTTGGTCTGGTTACCTTCAATTTTTAACCTTTGTAAGGTTTTCTCTCCGTTAAATGAATCATCGTTCCAAGTCTTTTCTGAGGTTAATCCATTTAACCATTTGGTTAATTGGAAAAAACCTAAAAAGAAATCCATTCCACCCAATCCATTTTTAATAAGAGACATATGTTCTGTTGAAACATGATAGATCTCATTTAAATTTTTTCCACCGATGTATGCATTCCGGATATAGAATGCCACAGTATACCCCGTGAATACCTGATCACCGTTTAAGACACAAGCTTTTATCGTCTGTATCGTATCATCATATGTATCTTTAAAAGGGACCCTCCAGGAATTATGGAAACATAAGACTGTGTAATAGAGCCGCCATTTAATAAGAGGTGAATGCGTTTTTGTATGAAGTTTTAAAGTTAAATCCCAAAGTTTAAATCCCCGCTTTTGCATCTTCATCGCCGAAAGCACAACCACCGAGAAACCGGAAAACCCCCAGCCGCTGGCATCAGTGAAACCATTTTGAATAAATAGTTTTATAATTTTAAAAATCACCAGCATCATCAGGTTTTTGTCCTGCTGATAGGCACTTGTGGCCAGGTCAATCAGAAAACTGTTTAACGCTATATTTTCTTCGTCATCGGAATCCTCTATTTTAAAAAACCGGTCGGTATTGCTATATTTTGTTGAAAATAGGAAGAGGTATTTGGTCATGGTCACTAAAGTGGCTGCCTGAATTGCCCTTTTAGTTTTTGGAAATTGAATATTATAAAGTTTTGCTGCTTCCATCCCTAACCTCAAAGATTCTTGGGTATTTCCTATTTTTAGATATAAGGAAGAATGGATATAATATACTTTAAGCTTATCAAAATTAGTTTTGGAATGAGCCAGTACTTCTTTGAATTGAATTTCAGCTTTTTCGGTATTGTGATTAAGATATTCACACTCTCCAAGTTCTTTCAGAATGTTATAGGTATACTCATAATTTGTTGACCAGCTATCTGTTCCTAGCAAGGTTTTACCCATCTCGAGAAAACGAACTGCTAAATCATAAGAGATAGAACCCTTTGCCTTAACACCGGCTACAAGGCATAATTCTATCAGACGGTTCTTTTCTTGTTCATTATCTAGAAGGTCTAAGCCAAGTGCAAAATGGTTTAAAAGTTCAAAAATTCCTTCATGTATTTCGTTTTCAGGTTTTTTCAACAACAATCGACCAATCTGCAAGTGCATGGATGCCAAATGCTTCTCATCAATTAAGTTATAAGATGCTTGTTGGACTTTGTCATGAGTAAAAGTGAACTGAGCTGAATAATCTGTTAGATTATAATCGAAATCATACTGATCTGTAATTGAACCAAAAGCGAGTGATCTATATTTTTTATCTAAAGTATTAATATGTCCATCCTGAATGGCAATTTTTAATGAATGATAAATGCTTGCAGGAGATTTGCCGGTTAATTGAATCAGTTCGTCTAATTTGAAGGTGTTTCCCAGAACGGAAGCAATTTTCAACACTTCCTGGGTGGCATTGGGAAGAATAATAAGTCCTTCTGTTAATAGATCGATGACATTTTCAGTATAGTTTAAACGATCAATATCTGTAATATCAAATTTCCAAGTTCCGTTTTTTTTCTGCTGAACTAATTTTTTGTCGTATAGTGATTTTAAAAAACTATGAATAAAGAATGGGTTTCCTTTCGTTTTGGAATAAACCAATTTTCCGAGGATCTTTGATTCCCCTTCAGACATGGTGAAAGAATCTGCGGTAATCTGACACGTAATTTCTTCATTTAAAGCTTCCAGAAGAATCGTTTTGACTTGCTTTTCTGTTTCTTCTATTTGTTTTAAAGTAATAAGTAACGGATGTCCTGTTTGTACCTCATTGTTTCTATAAGAACCAAAAATTAAAATGCCATTACTATTGTCGCTGTCAAGAATTTTTTTGACAAGATTCAAGGATGATAAATCTGCCCATTGAAGATCATCTAAAAAAATCACCAAAGGCTTTTCATTAGTGCTAAAAGCGGATATGAAATCAAGTAAAACCATAATAAACCGTGATTCCTGCTCTGCTGGCTGAAGTTTTGGAACCTCTGGAAAATCCTTAATAATTTTGGTTATTAATGGCACTACCTCGGCAATGAGACCAACGTTATCTCCAAGTAATTCTTGTATTTTTTCTTTCCATATCTCAATGATGTGATCTGGTTCTGAAAGTAAGTTTTTGATGAACTCTTCTGTTGCTTCGATGAATGCATAATAGGGAATATCCTGTTTGAACTGATCAAATTTACCGCTCAAAAAAGTGCCGCCTTTTTGAATTATTGGGTATTTGATATGTCTGATCAAAGCTGATTTACCCGTTCCTGAGTACCCTGCGACCAATACCAGAAATGATTTTAACTCATTGATTTCATCATAATAACCGAGCAGCTCTTCCTTTTCATTTTTACGTCCGTAAAGCTTTTGACTCTGCTTATATTCTCCTGAACTATCTTCATTTCCAGGAACAAAACCTACGAGTGTTTTATTGCTTTCAACATGCTTTTTAATAAGTTCTAAATCATGTTTCAAACCTTTCGCAGTATGGTATCGATCTTCTGGATTTTTCTCCATCAATTTGTTTATGACTTCCTCTAGTCCATCGGGCAGAAAGGACAGAATAGAACTCAAAGGTGTTGGGATTCTTGAGAGGTGGAAGTGTATAATTTCAAGCGAATCAATGGAGTCGAAAGGTGGTTTTCCTGCGACAAGTTCATACATCAAGATTCCTAAAGAATAAAGATCACATTTGTGTTTGACTAAATAAGCGGTCCTTCCTGTTTGTTCTGGTGAAATATAGTTTAAGGTTCCTTCTATCTGATCAGTATGAAGTAAATCATTTCTTTCTGAATTCAGTTGAGAAGAAATGGCAAAATCAATAAGTTTTATTTTTCCATCTTCGGTTAACATAATATTTGCTGGATTGATATCCTTATGTATGACACCATTTTGATGAATATAATGGAGAATATCTGCCAACTGAATGGAAATATCAAGCACATCTTCAATAGATATTTCTTTTTTGAAAATGGATTCTTTTAATTCTTGCCCCTCGATATATTCAAGTACAAGAGCCATGTTGTTTCCTTCAATTACAAACTCATGTGCCTTGGGAATTCCATGGTGGTTTAATCCTTTCAAAATATCAAATTCATGACCAAATTTGGAAGATCGGTTATCCTCATGAACCAGTATAGATTTCTTTAAAACGACTTTTTCACCATCTGCCTCACGATTTGCTAACCAAATTTCATGATGCTGATTGATATTGAGCATTTTTAAGGTTGAATATCCCTCAAACGATATGTTTTCTTCTACTGCCAAGTATTTATTCTTTTATAAGTACCATCAATCCATAGTACCATAATTTGTTCTGAAGTGCTTCGTATTGTCTAATGGAGGCCAAATGATTTCCATGATTCACATCATTACGGAGACCTATTTTTCTTAAGAATGTGCCGAAGCCCCAAAGTTTGTTTGACATTGAATGCAGATGGGATAGTGAAGGTTCTGTAAATTTTGTAATGTCTTCTAATGTAAAATCAGCAAAGCCCGCACTTTGAACATTTTGCTCATGTTCATCATAAGTGTCGATATCTTTAATAGACCAGCCACCGAGCCATGAGTGGAGCAAGGCCTCTCCGTCTTCAGATAATGGTCTGTCCGTTCTTATGTAATCGGCACATACAAGCCTTCCTCCAGGTTTAAGCAGTCTATAGGCTTCCTGGTAAAATTTCTTTTTATCCTGAGCATGGCACATACTTTCGCAGGCCCAGATCAATGAAAAACTCTCATCTTTAAATTCAGTATTGCAATAATCCTGTTCAGAAAAACCAACCCGTGATTGAAGTTGTTTCTTAGAGGCCAGTTTCTTTGCCTTCTGAACCTGATGAGGAACTAGTGTAATACCTTCAACTTTTACATTGAAATTCTCTGCCAGCCATATAGAACTGCCGCCTCGGCCGCATCCTGCATCTAAAATTACATCTCCATCTCTTACGCCCGCCTTTTTTGCCATTACTTTATTTAGGTTTAATAGCGCTTCTTTGTGCGTGGTAACTTCATCGTCATAGAATCCGAAATGAACTGAATTATGATTGTTTCTGTACCAGAGAATGCGATAGTCGAGCCTGGTGTTATCGTAATAACTAATAATTGATTCTTTGTAGTTTAGATCCATTTAATTTATCCTTTTAATTTCCAGTTAGCTTGAAGTGTTTTTGGTATTCTGAATCCTGTATCCTTTCCTTCTCTATAATGTACATTCAATATCGAAATCATAATGCCCCCGAGTGCTGACATGGAATCGATAATCATATGTTCTTCGAATTCCTCGATAGGGTTACCAGTATCTTTATGATGCAAGATGTTGTGAATCATCGCCAGATGAATATCAATTAATTGTTGATCTTTTTTTGAAACTCCAAACAGATTCATGAAAAAGTCAAAAATCTTTTGAAACCATCCAACATGCTGTTTTGATCCGTTTTTTTCCTTTAATGTTTTATGGTATCCCTTTAGCTCTTTATGAAAGTGAGAACGAAGCTTCTTATCATGTGCATCCTTTTTTTCTTTTGTTGTATGAACTTCAAACAATTCTGGAAATTCCTTTTCAAAAGACGGACCTAGCATTTTTTCGAAACTATCCGGAAAACGTTCATCGGCCAACATTCGTTTCATCATCATTAAAGTGAGTTTTGTTGGTAAATGAAACTTGTCCATCGTCTGGACCAAGGCTTTTGCCAGGATAACACCAGAATAGGTGTCTCCTCTAAACAGGTGATCGTATATGGTGTGTTGAAGGGTCCAGGCTTCTTCCACATCTTTACTGATCAGGTCATCTTTAACACCCATAATTTTAGCAATGGTCTTCCAGGTATGAAACCATGCAGTCTGTTCTTCGGGTGACAATTGATCTCCTAAAAGCTCAAGTCCTTTAAAAAATTCAAGAGAAAAAACCTGGTTGGTCGCAATAAGATCTTCTTGACTTATAGGTTTGCCCCATTCAGAATTCCATTGTTCATTGGTATGGTTATCATCTAATATGATATGCCGCATTCCAGCGTGCATGATCCTTACCTTAGTGGCTGTTAAGATGCCTCTTTTTTCAGGGGTCCACCATTGTTCATCCATTACATCAAAAACAAATTGTGCCGTTTCAAATATTCTTCGTTCGGCATGATCTACCAGTAATTTGGTCATTCTAAGTACATTGGCGGGTTTTTCTGCGCGGTAGGTAAAAGGAAGAGATCTGAAAAATAAAATAAAAATAAATTTCATTCCATGTTCCTCCCAAATCTTATATGTTTGATTAAAATACTTAATATCCTCATCAGAAAAAGTTAAGCTGAGTTCTTTTTCAACAAAGTCATGCATAGAGGCAGGTAATTCTTTGGATACAAAATCGTCGTTTTTTGCCATATCCTTGAGCATACCTACAAGATGCTTCATTGAATGCGATTCAAAAATGGATTCAACAGCATCATCTGCTGGTTTATCCATTATCTGCCTTTGGTCGTCAAGGTTTATTCCATGCCAGATAAATTGTTTTTTAGCCATTATAATTGATTTGGTTGGTTTAGATTTGGTGTTTAAAATGTTTCGACAGTCAAAGTTTTTTATCAAAGACATTAACTTTTAGAGACTATCCAGGACCATTTATTTTGGTTTAAGATAATTAAAAATGTTCAGTTATTGCTAAATGCCTATTATTGTCATGGCTAAAGAGATTCATTCTTACTTGTTTTTACAAGTCAAAATGGACCAATGGCCTTATATTTTTTCCGAATAGACCATTTTAGTTTTCAAAGGAATTTAACGATCAATCTTTTGACAAGACCAGCGCCAGTGCATTTATCAATTGATCAACCTCCTGACTAGAGGTATAGTGTAGAAATGAAATTCTTATGACTCCAGGATCTGTTGGGATATCCATATCAATTAAAGGACGAACAGCATAAAAATTTCCCATGCCAAGCATGATTTTTTGCTCAATGAGCTGGGCATAAACCCTCTTTATATTTTTGTTTTTTGGAACTATTGAGATGATTGGAGCTCTATCCGTTGACTCCGCAGGTCCGATAATTTCAATATCATTTCTTGTTTTTAAAAATGCCAGTAATTGATCCATGAGTTCCTCTTCATGATCCTGAAACAATTTGTTAATAGCCGCACCTCTCTCAGCGGGACTGACTTCTTTTTTGAAATGATGATGGTAAACAGTGTCGAAATAGTCAATGATTCCGGTAGAAGCTGCTATTTGCGCATGATCTGGTCCGGCAGGTGTCAGCATACTTCTCGTGATACCTTCTTTAAAATAATGAGATTGATTTTCCATTTTTAGAATAAGCTTCTGATCTACATACATCAAACCAAGATGAGGTCCATAGGTTTTGTATAGCGAGAATAGATAAATGTCACATTCCAATTCTTTTATGTCAGGAAAGCCATGGGGTGCGTATCCTACGCCATCCACTACAGATAGTGCGCCGTGTTGATGACAAAGTTGGCTGATCTCCTTTACGGGATTCACATGCCCTATTACATTGGAACAATGTGGAAAAGCAAGCATTTTTGTACGTTCTGAAAACAGACTTTTTAAGGTATCAATTTTGAGTAATCCTGAGGATGACTCAACATGCCATTCGATGACTTTAATACCCTTTTTTTCCAATCTTCTCCAGGCACCTGCATTGGCTTCGTGGTCCTGGCATGAAACAATGATTTCATCTCCGTCATTCCACATGGGTCTCATGGCATTGGCCAGAACATAGATGTTTTGCGAAGTGGAAGGCCCTAAATGTATTTCAGCTGCATCCACATTTAAATATCCTGCAAGTTCGCCATACGCAGCGTCCATTAGATTTCCCGCAAGAGTTGAAGCTGGAAAAGGATAATGTACCTGCACCTTGTTCTTCATGTAAAAATCGGTGAGTCGATTAATAACCTGAATACAAGGGTAAGATCCACCGGCATTTTCAAAAAATGCCCAGCCTTGAAGTGTTGGTTCAGAAAAAGCAGGAAATTGTGAGCGAATAAAATTTAGATCTAGTTTCATAGATGAATTTAAGTTCTTAAAGTTAATGAAATTGACCAAATCTTGACCGACGGATTGAGTAAAATCAAAGATGATTTTTATGCCAACCTCCAGAAGGTGAGAAATGGAAGGTCATGATTTTTTTGAAAGGATTCTCATTTTTGTAGACTAAGCACTAAACAAAATTTAAATTTGAAAAAATGACTTCAAAATTTTCCCCCGATATTTTTTTGATTTTTGTGGCAATATGGCTTTTTTCTGTGAATGGTTTTGCGCAGGGATGCAGTGATGCAGGAGTGTGTACAATAGATAGTTTTAAACCTCACGAACATGATGCCAGTTATGAACTTCAAAATAGTTTTAAGGTTGGTTTTAATGTGGGAGCCGCTGATTATGATATTGGCGTGTTTGGTACATACCTCGATTACAGAAGAGAATTCAATGAACGCTTATCAGTAGATGCAAAGTTAACGACCCTTTCTCAGTCAGGGAATGATATTTCAACATTCGGATTGTCCGATATTTATGTCAATGGAAATTATAAATTAGGAAGTCGAACGTCATTAACTGTAGGATTTAAAGTTCCTCTATCGGATGCCAATAAGAAAGAAGATGGTTTGGCTTTACCCATGGACTACCAGTCAAGTTTAGGAACTTTTGATTTGGTTTTAGGAATCGGATACAATATTAAAAAATTACAATTGCTGGCGGCAATACAACAGCCCTTAACACAAAACAATAATGAATTTCTGTCAGATTTATACTCATCTGATTCGCCTTTGAGTGAGTTTCAATCGACCAATCAATTTAAAAGAAGCGGGGATGTAATAATTCGAGCATCTTATCCTTTAAACCTTGGTAAAAAGTTCGTTTTTACACCAAGCTTACTGCCGATTTATCACTTGAGTAATGATAAATTTACCGATATTGATGGTATTGAAAAGGAAATTGATGGTTCTCAGGGCTTGACCTTGAATTGGAATACGTATTTTGATTATTATCTAAATGGCAAACACAGCCTTCAATTGAGTTTGGGTTCTCCGTTTATTGTCAGAGAAACCAGACCAGATGGTTTAACCAGAAGTTTTGTTGCGAACATACAATACAGGATAAATTTTTAGAGAATTAAGATTCAGTTGAATTCTTTAAGCCATTAACAAAATACATATTGAGTTTACCCTTGTTTTTGGCCTCTATTTCACCTCTATAAGAACAGTTATATGCTGCCTTGATAAGCTCGAAAGTAGATTCTGAAACATTGATTTTTCCCGCTTCCGAATTTGATTCCATGCGCGAAGCGATGTTTACCGTATCACCCCAGATGTCGTAGGCAAACTTTTTTATTCCTACAACTCCAGCGACCACAGGACCTGAATTGATGCCTATTCGAATGTCAAAGTGGGCAATTTCGTCTGAATCATTTTCTTTGGTCTGTTTGACGAATTCTATAATTTCAAAAGCGGCTTCAACTGTTTTAATCGCGTGATCATTGGTGGGAAAAGGTAGCCCTCCGGCAATCATATAGGCATCACCAATTGTTTTTATTTTTTCAAGCCCATGTTTTTCTACTATTTCATCAAACCTGGAATAATAAAAATTCACACTTTCAACTAGTTTCTCGGGAGATAATTTTTCTGAACGTCGTGTAAAACCTTTAAAATCAGTAAAAAGAACACTGGCTTTATTAATTTTTTTTGCCTTAACTTTCCCGTTTTTTATTAATTCTTTGGCTGTTTCTTCAGGAAGAATGTTTCGAAGTAATTTATTGGAAAGATCTCTTTCTTTTTGAATGATGGAACTGGTTTTTTTAATGAAAACATTGCGCCTAAACAAGGCAATAGCAAAAAGTGAAATTGATACTAAAGCGATAATAATAGCGATGATAATCACACGTTGCTTTTGTTGTTTCTCGTCTAAAAGATCAACTTCGATTTGTTTTTGAGTCACTTCGAAATTGGTTCGCAAATCAGCTATTCTCTCTACAGATTCAATATTTATGATACTATCACGATATATATAATATTGATTTAGGTATTCAATGGATTTTTCAAATTCATTGTTCTCCTGGTAGAGTTCTGAAAGTTTCAAGTATGCATCTCTAATTTGTCCCTTCAGCTCGTATTCTTGTGCTAACTGAAGACTTTTTTCGGCGTATTTTTGAGAATTTGACCAATCATTTTTTCTGAGATAGATATCAGACATATAGGTGAGATAGACCGAAATAGCGTAATAATCTTTTACTTCTTCAAGAATTGCAATGGCTTTGTTGATCTTTGTTTCGGCAAGGTCATCTTTTCCTTGTTCGGCAAGAACCATACCCATATTTCCATTGTTATAAGCCAGGCCAATGGTGTAATTAAGATTATTAAAGATGGCATCGGTCTCCTCAAAATAAAGCAAGGCTTTATTATATTTTTTGTTATTAATTGCTGCATTGCCAGCGTTCAATAGTACAGATCCCAAAGTGATTGAATCGTTGTGTTTTCTGATTTTATCAATGGCCTTTTCATAGTATAGTTCAGAGTTCTCATGATTGCCTAATTTTGAATATACCCCTCCAATGGACATATAGGAAATACCTTCCCTGTCTGTGAATTTATGTTCAACAGCGATTTCTATACTTTTAAATAAATCAGTCAGCGCTTTTTCAAATTCCTGGTTAAAGGAATAGGCAGTTCCTCTATGAAAATAACCATTATAAAGGTTTTTATTTTGGTTAGATTTGGCTGATAACTCAATTAATTCTGTGGCATACCTAATAGCTAAATTGAGATCATTGAGTTCATTAAAAGTTAAATTTTCAAGTAATTTAATACGTTCAATGCCTTGAATACTCTGGTCGGAGTAATATACGGCTAGGCTATCGGCTATTCTTTGGTCTTGGGCAATTAGAGATTCGATCGCCCAAAACAGGATAACTATGGTTACATAGCCTTTTAAGGCTTTTAAAAAAATCGTATGCGGTTTAGAATTATCCACCACTTCCAGGAGGTCTTACTCTAATCTCAGGGTCTACACGGTAGCTACCATTTCGTAAGCCACCATTATTGCCATTGCTAACTGTAAACGATATCATATATTGCTCGTTTTCGTCATCAGTATCATTCTGAACGGTTCCGATGACTTTTTCAGGAGATTCACCATTCCCATGTAGTATTGTTTTTCCAAACACATTGCTTTTTTTTTCATGACTAATACTGGTAATATTCACGATGTCATTTGGAGAAGAAATTGAAAGTCCAATCCAAGTAATATACTCTCCTGGATCGACGTATGTATACCAATCTTTGTTCTTCTGATGGTCATTTTTGGGCCATCCTAACCAACAGCAATTGTCTTCATTACCAGGGACAATGTTCTCAGTATCTACATAGAGAATTACATGATGACTTTTTATAGGATCTTTTTTGTATTCGTGATCTTTCATAATTTAACTTTAAAGTGAATAACTATTTTGTTTATTCAAAATACGTTCGATAATTCTTTACTAAAAGTCATCAAGGACGAAAGCCCCATATTTCTTTCCGAAGAGAGACTTTTAGTTTTCAAGCTTTATTTTACTTTTTGAACTCAGATGATCCGTAAATAGTGAATGCAGTGTCTTTATAACTGTCAATCTGAGTGTTCCGTATGATTCTAATTTTGTAACGATTTCAAAAGATATTCGTCTATTCATTATAATCCAATTGAAATCAAATCATGAAAAAATTAGTAGTATTATCCGCATGTATTGTCTTCTTTCTAAACGCTTGTAATGATGATGACACCTATACGGGAGAAGGCCCTATTGTTACTAAAGAGTTGACACTTGAAACATTTTCGGCCATAGAGGCAATGGGTTCTATGAATATAGTAATTTCTCAAGGTTCTGAGCAAAAAGTAGAGGTCACAGGACATGCCAATATCATTGATCGAATAGAAACCTCGGTAAATAATGAGGTTTGGGAGATCAAATTAAAAGATGGTAGTTATAAGAATGCGGATTTGTCATTTAGCATAATAATTCCGGAATTGAATGCGGCATCTATGGAGGGATCGGGAGATATAGATATCAACGATTTTACCAGTAAAGAAAATGTTTTTCTAAGAATTATTGGATCTGGTGATATACAGTTAGATGAAAACACCGGTTGTGAAAATTTGAATATGGTGATTGAAGGATCGGGAAATATAAACGCAAATGGCGCCTTTTCGGATTTAGTGAATGTCGATATCGAAATTATAGGTTCTGGCTCTTCTGACGGCTTTGTATTAGAGGCCGATCAAGTAGAAATAAATATTGTTGGAAGTGCCGATTGTTCGGTGACGGCCAATGCCACTTTAAAAGTCACGATAGACGGATCAGGTTCTGTGAGATACAAAGGGGAGCCCGTGATTGAATCTGACATTTCCGGATCTGGAAAAATTATCAATAGCAATTGATTTAATAGTTTTTGCATGAAGCCATCAAACTTTGTTAATTTGATGTTTTAGGGATATTGTGTATCTTGCTTTTCAATATACATAAGGCCTCTGAAATGACGAGGAGGTTTTTGACTAAATCATAAAATTTTAGATGGAAAGACGCGAATTAATTAAACTGGTGACCATGGCAACTGGAGCGGCCTTAGCGGTTCCCTTATCCAGCTCACTTTTAACGGCTTGCAGTGAGGCAAAAAAAGTCGAGGCATCCAATTATTCACTGACCTACTTCAGCGAATCAGATTTCGCTTCACTTCAAAATATGCTGGATATTATTATACCAAAATCGGATAGCCCTTCTGCCGTTGATGTTGGAGTAGACCAAATAATTGATAATATGGTAGGTGTGGTTTACAGCCCTGATCAGCAAAATGAATTCACTGAAAAATTTACGGCCTTAATGAGCCACACTGTTAAACCAAGTTTGGAAAGTTTTAAAACCTTAATGGCATCAGATGAAGAAAAAGACGCCTTGGCTAAGGCAGGCCTCTTGGATGTAAAACAACAGGCAGTTGCATATTATTTATCGACTGAAGAAATAGGAAAGAATTATTTAAATTATTTACCGGTTCCCGGAGAATACGAACCTTGTATTTCGGTTGAATCTGTAGGAGGAAAAGCATGGACATTATGAGTTCGAAAGAAGGAGCAGAAAATACCTTTGACGCCATCGTCATTGGCTCGGGTATAAGCGGAGGTTATGCAGCAATGGAACTGTGCACCAAAGGTCATAAAACATTGTTACTGGAAAGAGGGAGGATGGTCAGGCACGGAGAATATCCAACTGCGAATATGGATCCCTGGGATTTGCCCAATCAAAATAAAGTGCCTCATAAAGAAATAGAGGAGCATTACTTTCAGCAAAACAGGTTGAACTGGTGGTTAAATGAGGATAATAAACATTGGATCAATAGGGACAGTGACTATTCTTATGATGAGGATAAAAGGTTTGATTGGATAAGAGGACACCATGTGGGTGGCCGATCCATCATGTGGGGTAAACATTGTTATCGTTGGAGTGATATAGACTTTGAAGCCAATAAAAAGGAGGGTGTAGGTGTAGATTGGCCCATTCGATATAAAGATATTGAACCCTGGTATGATAGGGTAGAAACCTTTGTAGGTGTGAGTGGTCAAAAGGAAGGTTTGAAACAGGTGCCTGATGGTAAGTTTTTACCGCCATTCCCATTGAATTGTGCTGAACAGCATTTTAGAGAAGAGGTTGCTAAGGTTTATCCAGAAAGAGTAGTGACACCGGGTAGAGTAGCTCATTTGACTGAATATGACCCCGAGATTCATAAAGGACTTAGAGGCAAGTGCCAGAACCGAAACAGATGCCATAGAGGTTGTCCGTTTGGAGCTTATTTTAGCAGTGTTTCATCAACAATTCCCGTGGCGGATGAAACGGGTAATTTAACGATTCGTGCCAACAGTGTTGTGGCAGAGATTATCTATGATGAGACATCAAAAAAAGCTTCTGGGGTGAGGGTCATTGACAGTGAGACAAAAGAGGAGATCATTTTTAATGCGCGCATAATATTTTGTAATGCAAGTACTGTCGGAACTACGGCGATCCTTTTGAACAGCCGTTCAAAAACCTTCCCGGAAGGATTAGGCAATGGGAGCGGAGAACTAGGTCATAATGTGATGGACCATCATTATGGAATGGGAGCATATGGTGAAATGCCTGGATTTGATGATAAATATTACAAAGGAAGAAAGCCTGCGGGTTTTTATATTCCAAGATTTAGAAATATTGATAATGCAACTGAAACAAAGGACTATATAAGAGGTTTTGGATATCAGGGATCTATAAACAGGTCTAAAAATAATCCTGCAGGTGTAATTGGGGATGAATTGAAGGATCAACTCTTTAAGCCAGGACCTTATTTTTTAGGAATGTCAGCATTTGGAGAAATATTGCCCAATCATGAGAACAGGATGTATTTGAATTTTGAGAAGAAAGATAAATACGGAATCCCGGTAATTACTTTTGATGCCGCCTTAAGAGAAAACGAAATAAAAATGAGAGAGGATGCTGTAAAATGCGCCGTTGAAATGCTGGAGGCAGCGGGTTGTAAAAATATTGGATCCTTTAATGGTGAAACTGCTCCAGGTGCATGTATTCATGAAATGGGAACTGCCAGAATGGGTCGTGATCCTGAGACAAGCGTCTTAAACAAATGGAATCAGATGCATGAAGTACCCAATGTTTTTGTTACGGATGGTGCTTGTATGACTAGTTCGGGAACACAGAATCCCAGTATAACCTATATGGCCTTAACTGCAAGGGCTGTTGATTATGCTGATAAGCAGATCAAAGCTGGAAGATTATAGAAAAAGAAAAGATATACAGATAATCGAAAAAATGACAGCTCTAGAGAGCTGTCATTTTTTATTTTTGAGCAGGTTTTTCAAAGCCTTGATTGAATCCTTTCGTTTCAGCAATATTGCCATCTGGTTTTTGATTTATGGCATGATAAAAAAGGCTTATAAATTAATTTCTATAAGCAGCAGAACAGTCTACATCCTTTTACAAAGATGTTAAACCCGATTGGCTTGACTTTTATTTGGCATCAACCAATTCATCCAGCTTTTTTGCACTTTTTTTGGTACTTCAGATTTGATTTCATCGATTTTTTCGATCTCCCAATTCTCAAAATACTTGCCTTTTGCAGTAAGACGGTAATAACCTTCTCTTCTAACGCTTTCTACGTAACCATTTTTTGCAAGGTAGTCAATGGCCTCATTTAATAAGGGTCTTGTATTTGCCTCGTCTTTAAACTTTTTCCTTGAATAATTCCAAATACTGTATTCGTTAAAATCCAATTTGTAGGGTTGTAGAAACTTTAAAATTCGGGTAGTGTTGGTTTTAGTAATTTCATCCATAGCCTAGAATTTGTTATTGTTATACTCAAATATAGGGTTTTATTGCTTGTAAATCAATGATATATGTCATTTTTATCTTAGAAGCTTGCTGCTGTTGTTGCTGCCAGAATTTTTCGATAGCTTTACGATTCATTCAATTAAACACTATGAAGCGTTCATATCTAGCAATTCTCTTAATCATTTCTCTTATTTTTTCCGGGTATTCCCAAGGTAAACCTGCCTATGAATTGTTTAATAGCAATGGTAAAAAGGCCAAATATGATAAAATGATCAAGGATCTTGCTGAAAGCGATATGGTCTTTTTTGGTGAATATCATACCAATCCAATCTCTCATTGGCTGCAATTAGAAATGAGTAAAAGTTTTTATGAAGTCAAAGGAGAGAAACTTTTTTTTGGTGCCGAAATGTTTGAAAATGGAAATCAACTGGTCTTGGATGAGTATTTACAAGGATTTTATAAGGAGGATAAAATGATTCCTGAAATAACGCAGATGTGGGGGAATTACAAGACTGATTATAAGCCTTTGTTGGATTTTGCTAAAGAAAAAAACCTACGTTTTATAGCTACAAATATACCGCGACGCTATGCTTCCATGATCAATAAGAAGGGTATAGAAGTGTTAAAAGAATTGAGCCCGGAGGCACTGGCCATGATCGGACCTGATCTTGAGACTTATTTTGACCCTACTGTCAAAGCCTACGCGGAAATGGCAGATATGATGGGAGGGCATGTTCCGCCGAACATGTTGAATATTCAAACGGCTCAGGCGGCTAAGGATGCAACCATGGCTCATTTTTCATTGAAGAACTTTAAAAAAGGAGATTTTCTATTTCATTTTGAAGGGTCTTATCACTCAAATTATGGCCAGGGAATTATTTGGTGGATTAATAAAATACGGCCAGGACTCAATATTAAATCTGTTACAACCGTGATGGCAGCTGAATGGGAGGAATTTGAAAAGGAAGAAAAAGAAACAATAGCAGATTATATTATTGTTGTCGCCGATTCTATGACTCAGACAAACCGGTAAAATCGTCTTTTTAAAATCCACAGAGTTTGAGTTTAAGTAACATTATGGAAGCTGATGCTTCTAATAGTTAAAACAAGGAAAATGAAAAATAAAAATAAAGCTGGAATTGGAGTGGCTTTGGGAGTAGCCATAGGGACGGCAGTAGGAGTTGCTACTGATAATATTGGACTTTGGTTGCCAGTTGGAATTGCTCTGGGTGCTGGTATAGGTGCCGGCATGAATAAGAAAGAGCATAAACAGGAATAGGTAGTATTAATCTCTTTTACAAGTTTCAATGTGTTTAAAATTCAAAGTGGTCGAATAGTAAGTTGTGTGGTTGTTCCAAGGAATGAGAATTTAATTTATTATCATTATTTTTAACCTATGCATATAAAAAAATACTACTCTTCTCTTGAAATGGCCATATGGACTCGTTTCGACACTTTTATTTTTCTATTTATCATTTTGGCATGGGTTACTGCGTATTACTTTTTGGATTTGTCCTGGCTCAGGATACCATGGACTCCTTTGGCCCTTATAGGTACTGCCGTAGCCTTTGTGATAGGATTTCAAAATAATGCAGCTTATGACAGAATCTGGGAGGCCAGAAAGATTTGGGGAGGAATTGTAAATGCCTCAAGGACTTTTGGAACCTTTACTCAAGATATGGTGGATAATGAGCATGCCAAGGTTTCCTTGGATGAAAAATCTTTGCAAGATGAAATTCGAATCTTAACATATAGGCATATTGCCTGGATGACTGCCCTTCGATATTCGATGAGAGAATCTAAGCCATGGGAGACTTCGGTGAATCATAGAACAAATAGAGAGTGGGGTATGATACCTCCAGAGAAAGTATCTAATTTAGAAGATGAATTGACCTGTTTGATTTCAAGAAGTGATTTGGACTATGTAATGTCTAAAGGCAACAAACAAACAGCCATGTTGTATTTGCAATCCCATCATTTAAAAAAGTTAAAACTACAAGGAAATATGTGGGAGTTTTCTTTCTTGGAATTAGAGAACGTGATCAAAGAGTTATTTTCTCTTCAGGGAAAAAGTGAAAGGATTAAGAATTTTCCTTACCCGAGGCAATTCGCTACATTGAACCACTTTTTTATGTGGATATTTGTGCTGCTACTTCCTTTGGCATTGGTCCCTCAGTTTGCAGATATCGGGGCCAAAATTGGATCGGACCATTCTATTATTGGAAATTTGTTTATCTGGTTGTCTGTTCCTATGTACGTGATTGTATCATGGATCTTTCATACGATGGAAAGAATGGGAAGAACTGGTGACAATCCTTTTGAAGGAACCGCCAATGATGTTCCTATTTCTAATATAGCCAGAGCCATTGAAATTGACCTTAGGCAAAACTTGGGTGAATCAGGTGAGGAAATTCCCGTTCAGTTTCCAACAACCAAACACACACAGTTTTGACGAATTATTTTAAATAAACCAACCTTACTATGCTCAAAAGATGCTTATTTGTTTTTCTTGTTTTTATACCGTTTCTAGGGCAGGCTCAAGATGAAATAAGTTCTGATGAACATTTGGTGAAGGAAAAGGTTGATGATTTTTTTAAGGCTTTAGAGAAACAAGATACCATTGCTTTAAAAAAGCTATGGTTTAGTGAAGGGCAGGTATGGGCTATTGATAACACGACTGATCCTACCACTTATTCGATGCGGTTTTTTAAGGAAGATCTAAATAGATTTGACCCTAAAACTATATTAAAGGAAAGCGCATTATCGTATGAGATTAAAATTCATAAAGGGATGGCTATGGCCTGGGTTCCATATGACTTTAAGGTGAATGGTGAATTTTCTCATTGTGGAGTAGATATTTTTAGCTTGATGAAAGTGGATAATCAATGGAAGTTTATCTCGGCATCCTATACGGTCGAAAAAGAAAATTGTAAGTAAGATCTTTTGTTTAAGAGGGCCCGACTTATTTTCATTTTGGATTTTTGTTTTTTTAGCTATTAAGTATACTCGAGGCAAAAAGCGTATCTTTAAGGGAACCCCTAAAGCAAAATTGATGTCTAAACAACTAGAAAAAATTACAGAAAAGCAATGTGCCTTACCACCTAAAAAATACGATGATCTTAGCGTCTTATTTTTGAACTGCACCTTGAATAGAACCCCGATTTTATCACACACAGAAGGCTTGATTAAAGTGGCTCAGAAGATATTTGAGGCAAATAAAGTGAAAACTAAAATAATAAGACCAGTTGATTATGATATACCTGCGGGTTTAGGTCTTGATATGTCTAAAACTGATGAATGGGACAAAGATGACTGGCCTATGATTCAAAAGGAAGTAGATGCCTGTGATATTTTAATAGTGTGTACTTCTGTCTGGTTAGGAGAGAAGTCATCTGTCTGTAACAGAACGCTTGAAAGAATGTATGGGTACACCCATCAGTTTAATGAGAAAGGGCAATACAGAGATTATGGTAAAGTCGGTGCTACCTTGATTACCGGAAATGAAGATGGGGTTAAACACTGTGCCATGAATATTTTGTTTTCACTGTCTCATATTGGATATACGGTCCCTCCGCAAGCTGATGCAGGCTGGATGGGAGAAGCTGGTCCGGGACCATCCTATAGAGATGAAGGTTCAGGCGGGCCCGAAAATGATTTTACCAATAGAAATACAACTTTTTTGGTTTGGAACTGTTTGCATCTCGCCAGGATGTTAAAAGATCAGGGTGGAGTGCCGGCCTATGGAAATCTTCCCGACGATTGGGATGCAGGGTGCAAGGCTGGTTTTGACAGTCCTGAACATAAGAGATAAGATATCACTTTTAATTATATTTGAGAAATAAAACAATGCGATATGAAAAATACGTTTTTGACAATTGTCTTTGCTGTTTTTTTAGTAAGCTCTTGCGGTGATGATGATGGTGGACTTCCGCCTGCAAAAAATTATTCTATTGAATATAAGGTAACAGCCTCGGATGGAACAACCGTTAATAGAATTGAGTATCTTGATAAAAATGCAGAAAGGGTTGTGATAGAAAATCCAACGGTACCTTGGGAAATTTCTCTCTCAATTCCAGCTGGTAAGGCTTTAGAGGCAAAAGCTTTTGGAGACATTCCTTTTAATGAAGATTTATCCATTGAGGCAAGATGGTCTCCAGCCATAGATGGTGAGTCGTCTGAAAGTCAGTATCTTAAAAATGAGACAGAAAACTCAGTTATAAGTAATGGAGATGTGGAAATAGAAGGCAGGTCTTTACCAAGATATTAGTTTTCATTTTTAAACATTGCATTGCATCGGTTCAAGGAATAAGAGCAATGGCTCTTAGAGGAGCGCCGCTGCCTCCTTTTATTTTCATGGGCAGGGCTAAGATCTCAAAACCTTCTGTTGGCAGTTGATTTAAGTTTGTTAAATTTTCAAAGGCCGGAATATTATGAGACATCAGAATCACATGACTTTTGAATAAGGTAGATTGACCATAGTCTATACTTGGTGTGTCAATACCAATGGCTTTTATCCGGCGTTTGTCAACAAGCCATTGCGCCGCTTCTTTAGATAAACCTGGAAAATGCAATAAAGAAATTGCATCAGGCCCTCTCTGATCAGTGCCCATATAGTTAACAGCATCAGGGTAGAATTTTGAATAACCTGTTTCTAGCAATACAATTGATCCATCAGGTATTTGTTTTTGATGAACCGATTCCCATTGCATGAGATCTT
Organism: Lutimonas sp.; assembly: GCF_051011215.1. Lineage (NCBI taxonomy): Bacteria > Pseudomonadati > Bacteroidota > Flavobacteriia > Flavobacteriales > Flavobacteriaceae > Lutimonas > Lutimonas sp. The sequence continues at coordinate 81,176 of NZ_JBPCUJ010000081.1, read as the reverse complement.
CTTTGCTGATGAGGTAGTCTCTATCTTTCAAAGCTTTTTCAGAAACGTTTATTTTTATTCCTTTTCCTATTAGAGAGCTCAGCTTTAGTTGATCAACAGTGAGACCGCCTTCGGCAAAATGAATAGGAGCATCTATATGGGTGCCTCCATGTTCAGCGGTAGAAAAGTTATTTGCCGTATAATAAAAACCATTGTCGGTTTGACCGGCAAATACAGTATCAAGCTCGAAGGTTTGTGCAGTTACCCAATAGATCGTTTCTTTGGAATAGTCATGAGACAGATCTATAATTGAATAATCTGAAAGGGATGCTTGGCTTTTACCGGAGGATTTGCTTTGGTCTGTCCTTGATTCACAACTGCAGATGATGATAAGAAGTATAGCTGGGATTATTTGATGTTTGAATGTCATAAATTGCCTCATTAGTTTATTCTTTTTATGGAATTGATGATGATAGGATTTACTAAGTATTGACCATCATCTTTTTCATCTTGTATTTTTTTTACCAATTCCATTCCCTTTAGGACTTGACCAAAGGCTGCGAAGCCTTGACCATCTGGATTGCGTTGACCCCCATAGTCCAGAGATGCCTGATCTCCAATACAAATAAAAAAACTACAGGTAGCTGAATTTGGTTCGGCCCTGGCCATTGATAAAGTACCATTTTTATGAAGAATGCCCGTTTTTTCTGTGGTCTCAATTTCGATGGCCTCAAATTGCTCGTTTTCAGGAACATCACCTCCTTGAATCACTTGAATTTTGATTTCTCTATCTGCTTCATTTTCAGGAGTACAGACTCTAAAAAAAGAACTGTTTTGATATAAATTGGCGTCAACATAGCGTAAAAAATTTGCCACTGTAATCGGCGCCTTTTTTTGATATAAAGCGACATCAATGTCACCCATAGAGGTTGAGATTCGACAAACTATTTTATCTTGAGACATTCCTGAAAAAAAGGTCCAAAGAAAGATGATGAATACGTATTTTTTTAACATGATGGCAGGGTTTGATATGGATTAAAGTTACTTACTTTTTTATGGATGATTTAAAAGAGTTCCTATAAAAATATTCTAAGGACTGAATTTTAATTGCAGATTCTCTTATTTTTGAGCCATGGAACAACTCACTTTAACAACGCCTGCCTTATTATTTTCGGCAATATCATTGATCATGCTGGCCTATACAAATCGATTTTTAGCCTATGCTGCAGTAGTAAGAAACTTACATGATAAGTATAAGAAAGATCACAATCAAGTATTGATTCGGCAAATCAAGAACCTAAGACAGCGTCTCTATTTGACTCGTTCAATGCAGATCTTCGGGATCAGTAGTTTGCTGTTATGCGTAACTACTATGTTTTTAATTTATATTGAACAGCATACAATCGCCATTTGGGTTTTTGGATTGGCCTTGGTTTTGTTAATTATTTCTTTAGCTCTTTTGATAAAAGAAATTCAGATTTCGGTTCAGGCCCTTGAACATCATTTAAGCGATTTGGAAAAAGATAAGCATTAGAAGTATGTGTTTTTGGTATGTTATTTGTGAGTATTTCGACAACAACAATCCTTAGTCTTATCAAGTATGGCGCCTCCGTCTTTCCTTAAACAGTATGTTATTATCATCTGTTTGTTTTTAATTTCAACAATTTTTTGTTCAAGATTATTTTCTAATTCGGCTGTAAAGCACCTGTTTACGATGGATCATAGCTTGTATGATCAGCAAAATGAGAATATGGAGAAAGTATATATTCATTTTGACAGAGATAATTATTTTTTGGGAGATCAAATGTGGTTCAAGGTGTACCTGTTGGATGGTGTTAACCATAGTCCTTATGCTAAAAGCAAGGTTGTCTATGTGGAGCTGATTGATCCTGATAACAGAATTGTAGACATAAGAACGATTCACCTTGTAAATGGCGGTGGTGAAGGTGAGTTTGGATTGGACATAGGGACAGAATCTGGTGTATACACAGTGAGGGCTTATACCAATTTTATGAGAAATTTTGATGATTCATTTTTCTTTCATAAGAAAATGAATATCAATTCATTTAAACAATTAAAAAAAGAGCAGCAAGAAATTACTTCTGAAGAACAGGGAGAGGGAGACAGAAAAGAAGCAAGGAATGCGTTAGAATCTAATGGGCTGAAACCAGATCTTCAATTTTTCCCTGAAGGAGGATCGATGATACAGGGACTTCCAGCGAGGATTGGATTTAAAGCCATTAATGATGCAGGTCAAAGTTTTGATGTTCAGGGGGTGATTCTCGATCATCGTGAACAAGAATTAATCTCTTTTGAATCAAGTCATGCAGGTATGGGAAGTTTTACAATCGTTCCGGAAACTTCCAAAGACTTGAAAGCTAAAATTCGTTATGCCGGTAAGGAGTATTATTATGAATTACCCAAAGTACTGGAAAAAGGTGTCATTATCCGTGTCATTGATCGCGGAGATTCCTATCAGATCAATTTGCAATCTTCATTAAAGCAAGGCGTGAATGGTCTCTCCCTTATCGGTGAGCAAAGAGGAGTCGTTATATGTCGTGCTAATCTGACAGGCAACAAAGAACAAGGATCTCTCAAAGTACCTTTTTCAACACTGGACAATGGAATTGTTAAATTTACTGTTTTCGATAAAAATAACAAGCCTATCTGCGAACGATTGGTTTTCGCAGCTACGAATAGAACAAGACCTGAAGTGAGCCTGGAATCTGCCAAGAAAAATTTCGAACAAAGAGAATTTATTGAATTCGATCTGTCTCTCATGAATGATTCTGGTTTGCCGGCAAATGTATCTGTATCAGTGACCGATATGACCAGTAATAATGTGGCAGATTGTGATTCGGATATAGTGAGTTATTTATTATTAGATTCGGAAATCAGAGGAGACATTGAGAATCCATGTTATTATTTTGAAACAGAAAGTTCTGAGCGTAAAAGGGACCTTGATTTGCTGATGATGACCCAAGGATGGCGTAACTATTTATGGAATCAAGAGGAAGTGTCAGATCAGCGTAGTCAACTTTTCACTGTGGAAACAGGAAAAGATTTTAAAGGGAGTATCAGGAGTTCTTACAACTATGATAAAACGGTTCATAGCGAGGTGAGTTTAACCTATAAGAATGGGGATATTTTTGGCCATGACGAATCCAAGACTTTTGGGAAAGGGCGGTTTCTTTTTCCAGGATATACGTTTAAAGATAGTATTTCCATCATCATTGAAGCAAAAAAGAAACTCGTAAAAAAAGGAAAGAAGGCGAATTCAAATGAGGTGAATCGTGATTTTTACATTGTGATGGACACATTTGCGTCGCCATCAATTTCGTTTGAACCAAGCCGTTTAAGCCAGGACAGGAAAAGAGTTTTAGATCGCTATCAAGAAATACAGGATGCTGAATATCTGGAGGCACTTTATGCAGATCAGCCCGATTATGTGAAACTGGATGGGGTGGAAGTGAGGGCGAAAAGAGAGCCTTATGTGGATCCATACAGAAGAAAAACCATGAGATATGCCCAGCCCAGATTCAGGGTAGATTATAAAAAAGAAAATATAGTAGCCTTGGGAAATGATGTTTTATGGACCTTTTTAAATCGGACACCGGGTATTTCAAGATATAACCCTCGTTTATCAACCCAATCTACAGTGGCGGGAGTCGATGCTTTTTACTACCGTGGCTCTCGAATTGTATTCTTTCTTGACGGAATACGTTTTAGCAGTGCCAATGAATTGAATAATGTGATAACGGCGAATGATGTTAGTTTTATTGACCTTCTTTCAGGGCCTCAGGCGACCGTTTATTTATGTGAGGCTGCAGTGGTGGTCTATACGAAAACAGCTGAAGAAAGACTGGCCTATGGCAATAGTGGGCCAAGGAAGGGGATTATTAATTTTAATTATCCCGGTATTTACAAAGCAAAGGAGTTCTATGAACCTGTTTATGATACTGGAAAAGGCGGTGATATGGAAGATGACTATCGCATTACCTTGCACTGGGAGCCGACATTAAAGCTCTATACAGACAGGAAGACAAAACTCTCCTTTTACGCTGCCGATCCTGATGCAAAGTACCGGATAGAACTTGAGGGAATAACCTTGGAAGGTTATCCCGTTAGAGTTCAGACATATTTTGAAGTTGGAAATTGATTTTTTGTGCTATCTTAGATAGGTAAATAGCTACTAATAAAGCCTATACCGATCTTATGAAAAATCTACTTTGTGTATTTTTGCTTATTTCTTTTATAAGCTACAGTCAAACCAAGTCAATAAAAAATTCTCCACCACTTACCGTCGGACAACCTGCTGAGGTGGGTATGTCGGAAGAACGATTATCCATTATAGACGATATGATCAATGAATCGATAAGTAGCAACGAAATTCCTGGTGCGGTTGTATTAGTTGCCAGAAAAGGAAAAATAGTATATCATAAAGCTTTTGGAAAAGCCGATGTATCTGCTAATAGAATACTTAAGAAAGACGATATTTTTCGGATTGCCTCTCAGACAAAAGCCATTACTTCTACCGCCGTGATGATGCTTTGGGAAGAAGGTAAATTTAGAATGGATGACCCTGTATCGAAGTATATTCCTGAATTTGAAAATGTGCAAGTTCTGGATTCTTTACATGAAGATGACTTGACCTATACAACCATAAAAGCTGATAAGCCTATAACCATTCGACATTTAATAACACATACTTCTGGTATTGGCTATGGTTATATCGATGGGGATGAAAGAATCAAAAAGATATATAAAAAGGCAGGTGTAACTGATTTGTTCACAACAGCGCCGCTGACAATAGGAGAAAATGTAAAGATTCTGGCCAAGTTACCCTTACATCATCATCCTGGAGAAAAATTTACCTACAGTGAAGGTTTAGATGTATTGGGCTATTTTATAGAAATAATCTCGGGAATGCCCCTTGATGACTTTTTTAAGAGTAGAATTTTTGATCCTCTGGATATGGAAGATACTTGGTTTTACCTTCCTGATTCCAAAGCAAAGAGGTTGATTCCTATTCAGTCCTGGAAGGATGAGAAGTGGATGGTTTATTCAAACCCTGAGGTATATGATGTAGACTACCCTGTAAAAGGTGCGAAATCTTTCTTTTCAGGAGGAGCTGGTTTGTCGAGTACGGCGAAAGATTATGCTACTTTTCTCCAAATGTATTTAAATAAGGGAGAATTAAATGGAATTCGTTTGTTGAGTCGAACGACGATACAATTTATGATGGCCAATCAAATTGGTGATTTTTGGGGAGATTCAGGATCCTATTATGGACTTGCCTTTGGTGTGGTCTCTCAGAAAGGTCAGAATATGGGCGGTAATGGCAGCAGAGGAACCTTCAGTTGGGGAGGCTATTTCAATACCCAGTATTTTGCAGATCCTGAGGAAGAGGTCATTGGTATCTTGATGAAACAAATGCAAGATGTAACATCGGACGATACAGGTTGGAGATTTACCCATTTGGTCGGGCAGGCCATCGATGATTAATAAAGAAACCACGCTATAAAGCATGGTTTCTTTATGAATCATTGCTCATTACTTGAGCGATTCGTGTTTCACCCAATCTACTTCCATGACCCACTCACCGGTCATTGCAGAATCTGTAATTTTGGCGTAGTTTAAGATGGCAAACATGGGTTCAGGATATTTATCACCTTCACCTATGTTTCGATAAACTTCTTTGTCATCTACTCGATATACGAGGTCGCTGCCTTCCCATTCCACTGAATATTCATGATATTCGTTTAAGCTTGTTTCAATTCCTTTTCGTAAGGTCCACCAATCACCTTTGTCGCACTCTTCAAGACTTTTAATGGCACCAGCTGTGAAATGATCATCATCACCATCTCCATGGTGTTCAAAAATATCAATTTCGCCGGAGCCAGTTAATGGCCAGCAAACATTTTCGTTTTCTTCTTGAACCGGAGATTCGTTATTCTGAGCCCCGAGAATCCACCAGGCTGGAAACATACTGGGTTCACCATTGCCCCAAAGTTTGAGTCTCGCTGTCCATTTACCTTTGATAAACTCTTTCCGATTCTTGGATGCAATACGACCAGCAACGAATTCAGTATCCATTTGTTGATTGCCATGCTTGTCTAAATTGTCACAAGCTATTTTTTCGCCAATATTGATTACTTTAATTTTTAAAGTCCCGTCGCTTACTTCACGTGTTCCAAACTTATTATCGGGAACATAGCACTGTTTTTCGTTGTTTACCCAAATACGCTGATCTTGCCAGTTATTAGGATCAAAACTGTCGAAGTTATCGAGGAAATCTACTTCCCAGCTGGCAGGTGATAACCTTGGGGAGGTATCTTTTTTATTTTTGATGGTGGTAAAACTTATGGCTACTGTCACAAAGGTAATTAGAAGAAGAATAATAGAATGTTTCATGATATTCGGGCTGAAAATGGAAGTGTTTTTAAAGAGACTTTCGCATCGTTATTTTACACCCCATGAGGTTTAACATATGATTAAAAAACAAAAGCCGCAGATTGATACGGCTTTTGTTATTTTGTTTTTAAAAGTGGAATTTATTTAACTTCTATTAATTCAACATCATCAATATAGATCCCTGTTCCAAAATTCCCATTCCAGTTCCCTGCTTTTATGGCAAGAAAAATCGTACCGTTTTCTGTTAAATCGGAAGCGTTAAAAGTAATGTTTCCATTGGCGTCGAACTGAGAGTCATCTGGAAGTACGCAACCATCTTTGATGATATCGAATACGCTGCCGTCAAATGCGTCATTACCGCAACCTTCAACATCACCTCCAAAACTTTTGATATATAGGTCCATTCCTTCACCGTATTCTTCAGCTATATCTCCAATGGGCTTCTTATTGAAGTACACTTCCAGCCATGAACCCTCTGTTCCTTCACTTCGGGCTTGCATGTCAAATTGATATGTTTTGCCTGCTTCCACTGCAATTTCCTGCCAGATGATAGCGTTGGAATGAGTGGTGCCTGCAGCTCCAATAAATTTATATTCTCCATTTTCAAAACCATGCTCCACAGCATTGTCCGAATTAACCATGATTTGCTTATACGTCCATTTGCCAGTATCGTTCATTTCACCATCTAAAACAAGATTGGTCGATGGTTCAACAGGAACCCCTTCTTCTGCCACAAAACTAAAAACTTCTGATGTAGATTTATTCCCAATGGCATCGATACTGATCACTTGCCAGTAATAGGTCAGGTCTTTTGTTACAGTGACATCGAGTTTGTTGTTGGTTGGACTACCGGCAAGAGTTGTTGGTGGGTTGGCATTGTCGATATAAACCTCGTAGGAAACTATATCATTATCAATATCACTTCCGGTCCAGTTCAAACTAACAGTTCCTTCGTTTACTTTGGAATCCATACCAGGGCTTACCAGTGTTGCCAAATTTGGTACATGATTTTCATCGGGAGGACCCGCGTTATAGAATTTCCAAACAGCACTCTCAGATGTTTTAGAAGAATTGCTGCTTTTAGAAGTTACTGACCAGGAAAATGCTGTAGCCCTTAGAATACTTACAGATGCTTCAGTTTCTTTTGAGCCAACGGTCTGCTGGGAATTGTTTTCAAGGTTTGTAATGTTTAAGGTGTATGAATCCGCATTTTGAGCGGTGTTCCATCGAAATGTTACTTCACTGTGTGTATCAGAAACAACTACACCTTCGTTACAGTCTTTGTTGTTTTCAGGGAAACTTAGTGTTGCCTTTGCCGGAGGAAAGTCTTCAGTGACAGTATCCTCACCACAACTCAATAGCATCGTGAACGCAAATAGAATGATTGCTGTGCGATAAACATTTTTCATTATCTTATAATTTTGTAGTTAAACGTTTGGTTGTTTTGAATTACTTTAAGAACATAAAGCCCTTTTTGAAGTTGAGAAACATTGACAGGAATAACTGATTTATTATTTAACAGATGCTGTGATAGCACTAGTTTACCAGTCATATCAAACAACAGAATTTTTACATCTGCTGATGCCGACTGTCCTGTAGAAATATAAATAGTGTCTCCTGTAACTGGGTTTGGATGCACAACAGGTTGGTTGTTAAGCTGAATTACTTCTTTGTATTCACCTTGACAGTCCTTGTCGGTTTTCACCACAATCGTATTTATGTCGTCCTTTAGGCCTATGCTGAAGAAAGACTCCGAAGTTTCAAATTCTTCTCCGTTTATCTGTATGCTATATTCTTTTGAACCAGAAAGTTTTAAAGAAAGAACCGAGGAAGAAGGATCTAAACTGGAAAAAACGCTGAGGTTCTCTGGCTCAGTGACCTGAACAGTATAACACTGTTCGAAGTCTGCATCTTCGGCAACTTTAAAACAGATTGTATAATTTCCGGCACTTAAGTCCGTAAAATTGGTTTCCGAAGTAAAATTATTGGTCGCGGTGGCCGCTCCGGACAAGGTGGCTGAATAGGTGAAGGATTTAGCTGTCTTTACCGAAATTTTGCCATTATTATTTGCCTGACATGTTTCACTTTCAACTTTAATAATGAAATTATCAGATCCCACAGAGAAAGTTTCACAGCCCTTTTCATTGACAATAGCACCTGAATTACTATTTGGGCAATCATCATCTTCGTCCGCAACACCATCCATGTCGCTGTCAGCACCTGCTACCTGCATCCAGTTCAGGTTGAAGCCGCCTTTTATAACCTTCATTCGGATAGTTTGAAACCCTTTTTGAATCGTAATGCTTGTAGTGGCTGTTTCCCAATTTTGCCAACCACCGGTAACAGGTACATCCAAGGTTGCTAATTCTGTTTCGCTTTCGTCATCTCCCAGTAGGTAGATTCCGATTTGTCCTCCGGCGGATTCACTAGCCACTCTTGCCAGAAAAGAAAAACTACCATTTTCTAGTATATTTACTAAATAATCTGCGTAATCTCCTGCATCCGTATAGCCAATATTTTGCCCTCCGCCATCATCAGAACTGTCTTCCGTTTGAAGACCTGACATATTACTGAAATTTTCAGCTTCTATCTTTCCGGGAAGTTCAAATCTTGAAGCTAAATTGTTGCCAATTAGCAGCTCGCTGAACGCATTTAATTTCTTTCCTGAAACCGTACTGATTGTAGTTCCATTATAGGATACTTTTATTTCATCACCCGAAAGAAAAGAAGAACTAAAATCTAATTGAATGGTTCGCTTCTTTTCGCTAATAAGACCAATTGCAGCAATAGCTTGATCAGTTCCATTCACGGTAACAGTAAAGTTATCTTTACTGTCATTTAAAGACGACTCCAGTATATCTTCATTCACAGTTATTTCAATACTTGATTCATTCGAACCTAAAATCCCGTTTAAGGCGATCGCATCTAAAGAACTGCTATCTCCTGATTTAGAAAAACGAAGACTACTAATATTGAAAGAAACAGCTCCATCAATATGTAAAGTGATCACATGAGTTCCTTTTTCAAGTAAAATGTCTTGAACACTATGAGTAGCAAAAGTAGTCCATCCTCCTGTTGCATCAAGGGTTTGAGTTTTAGTGATGGCCTCATTATTCATTGATAAATGAAATTGACCACCATCATTCTCGCCCGCAATTCTTGCATCCAGCTTGTATACTGCTGTTTCATCTATTTCAACTGTATAGTTGATCCACTCACCTTTGTTTGTAAACCCTACATGATATCCATTACTGTTTGTTTTGTCATCATTTGCTTCTAAATCTACACCGTCATTTCTATAGGTCCAGCCAGAGTTCCAGGCTTGAAATTGATTGGTAGACAGCTGATAATTGGCTGCATCAATGTCGTAGTAGGCAAAGTTGTTTTTACCTAAATCATAGTCAGATAAGTAGATGGTTCCGGGTATCGATTGCTTGCTGAAAGCTTTGGTCTCATCAGTTATAATCTGTCTGAATTGAGCATCAAGAACATCTTTGTGGAAACTGCAATTGCTACTATTGGTATTTGTAGCCAGTTCCATCATCGCAGAGAAAGCTGCTGCTTCTGATGGTTTGGAAGCATTGCCTCTCCAGTATTCCAAGATGTTTTTATAGCCATCTGAAAATTCAATTGAATAGGGACTCACTGTCGTCTCAATTCTTTTCATTGGCCACCATGACCATCCAATACCATTGCTTTCAAAGAGGCTAATAGCTTCCTGAAACCAGGTATTTGAATTTTCACCAGCTTCTCCCATCCATAAAGGGACATTTTCTGATTCTCTGAGGTCTAATACCCATTGAATTGAAGCCTGGTCGTTAAAAGACCAGTATTTATGGAAACTATAAACCATATTGTCATCCCATGCAGGTGTCAGGCCTGTAAAGTCGTTGGCAAACCAGTTTCCTTCAATAAAGATGATGTGATCTGTGTCTACAGAGCGGATAGCGGTAGTGATATCTTCGTAAAGACTTCTTAGGTCAGTTCCGCCTGGTAATTGCCAGTTGACTTCATTGAGCAGGTCATAACCACCCATCCAAGGTTCATCTTTATAACGTTCTGCCAGTTTTTTCCATAGAGCGATGGTTTTATTTTTGTTTTCTTCACTTTCCCAGAGAGAAGGTTTCTCGGGATCGTAATCTGAAATGGCTGCATTCGCTCCCTGCCCACCAGGTGCCGCATGTAAATCTAAAATTAGATACATTTGATTTGCTTCGCACCAGTTCAACAGCTCATCGACCATTTCGAAACCTTTGTTCAAAAATGTATTTTGACCTGCCACAGGTTCATCTTCTATTGGTAGGGTAAATAAGTTGTAATGCATCGGGAGTCTCACACTGTTAAACCCCCATTTAGCCAATGAATCGATATCTTTTTTAGTGACATGATTTTGTAGCCATGCCTCAAAAAATTCATCCGTTTTTGGTTTGCCGATGAGGTCTTCCAGTCGTTCTCTGAATTCGTGCTGGGTATCTGCCACATCAGAAGATTGCATCATATAGCCCTCCATTAACATCCAGCCGCCAAGTCCGGCTCCTTTTAAGATGACCTCATTGCCATTCGTGTCGATAATTTTCTTTCCTTCTGTTTTTAATCCTTGGGCCGTCAACAAGGCACTTGATAACAGAAGAATAATTAAGAGTAGTTTTTTATGCATAATGTGAGTATTTTGATCTTATGGACTCAAATTTACTATAGGATTTAAACAAAAACATTTTAAAAGCTACACTATAATTACGTCATGTGAATTTAGTATTACATCACAACTACGTCAATTTTTATAAAACATTGATATACAGAATATTAATTTTTAAAAAATAAAAATAAAATATGGTATATTTACGATCTTGAAGTATTTTATATGAACTAAAAATCAGATATGTTTACATGTTTTTTTGAAAAAAAGACTTTCAATAATTTTCTGTTTTTTCTCTTCTTTAGTTTTTGTATTCAGAGTCAGGAAAATAATCAAAAACTACATTTTAGCCCAAAGGTTACCCACTATTCACGTCTTGATTTTAACGCCAATGAACAGTTTTACTCATTGATTGAAGGTGAAAATGGTATTTTGTATTTCGGGAATAATGACGGTGTTTTAATCTTTGACGGAGAAAGGTGGCAAACCATTTCCTTACCCAATAATTCTGCGGCCACCAGTTTAGTGAATAATGAGAAAGGGGAAGTATATGTGGGAGGTTATAACGAATTAGGTCAGATTGTCAAAGATTCACTTGGGGGCTACAGTTTTAGATCTTTACGTGAGCAATTTAAGTTAGATGCTACCAATTTTGAATATTTATGGCAGGCACACTCTTTGGGTAAGACTGTGATATTTAGGTCTTTTAATGAGTTGTTGATGGTGAGGAATAAGATTCTGACCCATTTGAAACCTGAGAATGTTTTTAGTTTCTCCGGCGTTATCAATAATGAACTATATGTTATGGATTATGGAAAGGGGTTCAAAAAATATGATAAGGGCCAAAAGAAGTTGGTGCATGTGCTGGAAGATATCCCCATTGCGTTTAGTGATATAAGTGGTTTGCTGGAAATCAATGGATCGAAGGATTTTTTGGTAGTAACTTCTTCAGGAAAGATTTTTAAGGTAAATAGTGCTTCAAGAACTGCCAGTCTCTGGAAAGAGGTCTTGACAGATAATTCCCAGGAAATCGTAACAGCTGTCAATTTTAAAGGTGGTTATCTTTTAGGTACCAACGAATCTGGTTTAATATACCTGAGTGAAACGGGAGCAACAGAGGCAAATAATCCTGCTTTTTCAAAAATGGGCAATACTTCCTTGGTTCGACTGGTAACGATGGATGATAGAATATGGTTTTTAACCAAGAGTGGATTGTCCTTGTTAGAATTTAATTTACCTGATTTTCATTTGTTTAATGGAGTTTCTGTATATGATATACTATTAGACGAGTCAATGATCTATCTGGCAACCAATTCCGGGGTCTATTATTCAGAATTTGAAACTACTGAATCGATTATTTCCGGATTGAGTTTTATCAAACTACCGGATTTAGATGGTCAGGTATGGAACATTGATAAGTTTGAAAAGGATATCTTAATCAGTGGACATAATGGCTTGTATAGGCTCGAGAACAATGTTCCACAGCCACTGAATGATTTAGATCCATTTTGGAAAGTATTGCCCGTGGAGGGTAAGCCTAACACATATCTTGCGGCTGGTTATCATGGGTTGTACTTATTGGTTCACAACGATGATTCCTGGATATTTAAATCTAAAATCAAAGGTTTTGATGAATCAAGTCGAGATATATTACAGGCAGATGAGTTGAACACGTTTTGGATCTGTCACGGATATAAAGGTGTTTATAGACTTACCTTAGATGATGAATTGACAAGAACCATTTCGATTGAACACTTTACGGATCAGAATGGATTTGAATCGCCTTATAATATTAATGTTGTCCGGTATAATAATGACATTGTATTTACCAGTAATACTGGTGTGTATTCCTATGAAGAAAGAGAGAAGCGTTTTGTTCCATATACATATTTAAATGACATTCTGGATCCGGGATTTAACACTACTAAAATACTCAAATCCGGAAGCAGAACCTGGTTGGTTCAGAATGACGAATTTGGTTATTTTGATAGTGGCAACAAGGAAGTGGATTTGCATAAAGACCTTTTCTTGAATTTGAATGGTAAATTAAATCGTAGTATGGAAAGCTTTGTTCCGTTGGAAGATAAGAGTGTTTTAATAGGCGCAAATGACGGACTTTATTTATACCGTACGAAGATGAATCATGCAGAAACGGACCGCAACACACTCATTAGTAATGTTCAGTATTATGATGGAGAAAGCAATTTGTGGACAAAAATTCCACTTTCGGACCAACTGCAGCTCCCTGGACAAGTCGATGTGATGCGGTTTGAGTTCACGAACCCTCAAATGTCTTCATCTGTCCGCAAACAATATCAATTTAAACTGGAGAACATAGATTCCAATTGGTCTGAATGGTCGGATATACCCTTTAAAGAATACACCTACCTTGAACCTGGAAACCATGACTTTAAGGTGAGATCCAGAAATATGATTGGTCAAAAAGGGAATGAAGCATCTTTTAGTTTTGTAATTGCACATGCTTGGTATGAAACTGAAATGGCTATGTTCCTGATGCTGTTATTGGTGATTTTAGTTATTTATTTGATCGTCTTTTGGGTGCGACGATTTGTTAGGAGAAAGATTCAAAAAGAAAAAGATATTGTTGAAAATTCTAAACGTGTACTAGAATTAGAAATAGAACAATTAAAGCTAAAACAGCAAACTCAGCAAATAGAGCTGCAAAAGAATAAATTAGAGGAAGACCTTATCAACCATCAAAAGGAACTGGCCAATTATACCATGCTGCTGGTAAAAAAGAAAGACATTATTTATAGTATTTACGATGACCTTAAATCGGTTTCAAATAATTTTAAGCAAGCCACTCAGCGTCGATCGATTGATACCATTTTGAATAAAATCAGGCAGCATCGAATAGGGGAAGAATATATGGATGTGTTTGACGTTAATTTTGAAAAAGTGCATGTTGATTTTTTTAAGCGATTGTTGGATATTAATCCGGATCTGACAAAAAGAGAATTACGCCTCTGCGCTTTTGTAAAAATGGATCTTTCTAATAAAGAGATTGCTCCTTTATTGAATATATCCGTGAGAGGGGTGGAAACGGGTAGGTACAGAGTTAGAAAAAAATTGGGTATTCAGGAAAAGAACTTTAAGGCCTACCTTGAGAATTCTCTGAATGATCAGAAAGATGTTGTTTAAATTTAGATAGTAAATCAACTTTGCAGCCGGTATTCAATTGCTTAAAATCACAATCTTTGTTTATTGGAACTTTACAGCTAGAATATTGATTTTGTAAGCGTTTTCATAGTTTATTCCACAATAATGCGATGTTGATTTTTATTGATTTTGTTGGTTTTGGATGTTTTGTGATACATTTCTTGGCACGAAGTTTGGTTTAACAAAATTTTAACAAAACCACTTTCATATGAAAAATTCAAAGTACAACATCAGTAAAAGAAAATTAATGCAACTCGATTCAAGATTGTGCCTTCAATTAGGGATCATATTTGCTCTCATAGTGGTTTATATTGGATTTGAGTCAACTTTTGCCAAGGATCTGATTGTGATTTCAGAAAACAGGCTTGTAGATAATGAGCCAGATATGTATGCAGTTCCTCCTTTTGAAATTGAACAAAAGAAAGCAATAGAAGAAAAACCGAGAGTGAAAACCCCGGTTCTTATCAATGATTTCGTTATTGACGAACCGGATAAAGTTATTGAAGAAGTATTGGCTCCGGAGCCGCCATCTGACCCCGTTGATTTTGATGAGGTATTTAGCGATGTTCCTGAGATTGCAGAACCAGATGATGAATCTTATATTTTTGTTGCCGTAGAGCAAGCTCCGCGGTTCCCTGGTTGTGTTGAGGATTCGGAAGAAGCGTACCGGGCATGCTTTAATGAAAAAGTTAAGAAACTTGTTTCCAAAAAGTTTAATACCAATCTGGACCTGGGTCTGCGAGGAAAACAAAGAATTATCGTTTTCTTTGAAATTGATAAAGAAGGGAATATAATTAACGTTGTGGCAAGAGCGCCTCATAAAAGATTAGAGAAAGAAGCCATGAAGGCCGTTGGGAAATTACCCCAAATGATTCCTGCAAAGCAGCGGCAAAGAAATGTAAGTGTAAAATATTCATTACCCATAAGTTTCTATTTGCAATAGAAATGGGAACCAATACATAAAAAAAAGCCTTTGACACTTGAATCAAAGGCTATAAACAAACATTAAGTCAAAATTGAGGGGTTTTATTTTATGATACTGAAACTACGAAGTAAACATAAAATATAAAATATTTTTTTCGAGTACAGGTATACGAAGATTGCTGGAAAGAGAATGAGTTGATTTCAGCCTGTTTAGCCTATATAATTACTTCTTATTAGCCTACTAGTTTTTTTAATTCTGCAATCCGCAATTCCTTTTCAGGTTGCCTGTTTTGAATTGCGAATTCAGTATGATAGGTATGAGCCTCAAGAAATCTGATTTGGAGTTTATTCCAATCGTCGAAGTCATCGAGTACGTCTAATGCTTTTAATTCCTGAAAAAGTTGATTGCTTATGGCATAAAAATCCGCCCTGCCTAAATAATCCAGATCAACATCACAAATGATTTTTTCGAGGAGCGTTTTTGGTTGTTGCGGTATTTTTGTGCTCAAAATGAGCCCTTCGATTACTGATTTGTCTTCTTCGGAAATGCCATTTTCGCTTAAAAGTTTATCGGCGATCTCGGCGCTTTTCTTTTCATGTTCTTTGGTTGTTTCTGTGAAGCCTATATCGTGCAGAAGCACGCCGAGGCGCAGTAACTTAGCTTCATGGTTACTAATTTTATTATGTTTTAAATAAACACTACAGGTATTCAAAGCATCAACCGTATGATGAACACCGTGGTAATGTAGATCTTTTGATAGTTTTGTATTCAAAATATCAAGAATGATCTTTCGAAGTTTATAATATCCTTTCATAGCAAATTCTTCATGTTATACTGTAATGATCCAAAAGGCTAGGGCGGCCAGGACAAAAATAAAACTCAAACCAAAAAACTTAATAGATTTTCGAACGCAAATGAATTTTTGATCAATAATCTTACTTTCGATATGAATTTGTTGACTTAACTGTTCATAAATTTCCTCACCTTCACAAACCTCCATCAATCTCTTTGTATAGGCCTTGACATCACCAAAAGAATAAACGGCATCTCTGAAGAAAAATACATTCTTTTTATATTTCAATTCAATTTGAGGTTTAAAGCATTTAAAACAATAAAAAATAGATACTAAAACGCATGCCATCCACAAAAAAGAAAGAAGCACAAATACCTTGCTTGTTTGAATAACAGGTTGAAACTGCTCTATCCGATCAATAAAAAGACCAATAATTAGACTATGAAATGAAAAAATAATCCCTGCTTTTAATTCAGAGGCACGAATAAGCTTTTCCAATCTTTCCAGTTGCTCCCAATAATTATTTGGGTCCTGTCTCATGTCATTATTATTTTAATGATTTAATTTGTTTAAAGTTAATGTAAAACAATTAAACTTTTCTTTTAAGTTTTTATTGCGACAGTTTTACTACATAAATAAATGTCAAAATGGCCTTTTATCCTATATTTTAAGGGTTTTCAAAGTTTTTATGGGTCACAGAAATATTTAGCATATCTATTAAATAAAGACGAAATAACAAATTATCAGTATCAAAAAAATAGATTATTCTGCGTGAAATTGCAATATTGGATCAATCGTATAGACCTTGTTATTAATTGAAATAGAAATATTATAGAATTGATTGGCCAGATTTGGAACCTCTCCTTTTTTCTTTACCATGGCAGAAACTTTTCCCTTTTTTCCTCTGATATAAGTCTCTTCTAAAATGTTCGTACTGATATTATTTTCCTTGAAATTTACTTCAATAATCTGGATGGTCTGATCTGAATCAGGCGAACTCATCCAGGTTACTTTTTTACCGGCATATACTTTCGTCATAAAATACTCAGGAAAACCAGGTAAAGAATGCGCACTTCCTCTGTTATCTGAAAATTCAATACATTCTCTGATATTGACACCGGGTCGAATGTCTTTTATTACTTTTAAATAAATTTCAGTATCAGAAACCTTGTTCGTATTGTTTGAGTTGCAGCTGATCAAAACTGAAGCCATTAACAGAATGATAATAGATTTTTTCATGGTAATAAATAGTTTAATTTCCCTGCAAATTTAGTTTTTTTGACAATTTAATAAAAGAATTTTTAGTTGTCTGTAGAAGTACGAGAATCGTCGCTGAATTGAATATTCAATATCAAAGAACGATGTTTTTTATTTCCTTCTCCTGAACCGAAAATTGATTGGAAATCACATTAATATTGTTTGGCTGATTCACATAGAACATTTTAAGTTTGCCTTTATTTTTAACTTTGATTTCACCTCTATACTCACATTCAAAGGAATCTTTGATAATTTTATATGTATTTTCTGAAACGTTTACCCGGCCTATTTCACAATTACTTTCCATACGTGATGCAACGTTGACAGTGTCTCCCCAGATGTCATAGGCGAATTTTTTAATTCCGACTACACCTGCCACTACCGGTCCGGTATTGATCCCTATTCTAACATCGAAATGGGCGAGCTCTTTGCTACCTGATTTCCTTGATTCTTCAACAAATTTAACAATTTCAAAAGCAGCTAGTACCATTCTAGCTGGGTGATTTGAACAGGGAAAGGGTAAACCTCCGGCACACATATAAGAATCACCAATTGTTTTGATTTTCTCCAGGCTGTATTTACCTATTATTTCATCAAATTTTGAAAAATAGTAATTTACACTATTGACCAATTGTTCAGGGCTAAGGTGCTCTGAGTGAATTGTAAACTCTTTAAAATCAGTGAATAAAACACTCACGGACTCAAATCGTTTCGCTTTAACCTCACCACGTTCTTTGAGTTCTGTTGCTGTTTCAAGGGGTAAAATATTATTCAATAAGTGGTCAGAACGACTCATTTCTTTCTCAATAATGAGGTTTGTTTTTTGAATAAACCTAAATCTGTGGAATAGACCTAAAGCCCCAAGACTGGTTAGAAAAAGAGCAATTACAATTGCGATTACCATAATTTTTTGATTCGCTTTTTGATGATTAAGACCATCTATTTCGCGCTGTTTCAGTGCAATTTCAAACTCAGAACGCGTATCCGCTATTTGCTGAATAGTTAGATGGTTGTGTAAGCTATCTTTATAGATGATATGATTTTTCAATAATACGTATGCTTTATCTGCATTTCCTTTTGATTTTTCGATATCGGAAAGTTTTAAATAGGCATCACTGATCTGTTCTTTTAATCCATAATTTGTAGCCAGGTCCAAAGCTCTGTTTGCAAATTCAAGGGCAGTATCAAAATTTTTCTTTTCGAAATAGATGTCACTAATGCATAACAGGTAAATAGCGAGCCCCTGGTAATCGTTATTGGCTGTCAAGATACTTGTGGCCTGCTGCATGTATTTTTCAGCAAATTCGGGCTTTCCTTTTTGAGCATAAGCTATTCCGATCAAGCCAAAGTTATTTCCAATCCCTCTATTGTTCTTAACACTCTTGAGAATCTGCCCGGATTCCTTCAAATAGATCAAGGCAGTATCGGGCATTTTTTGGTTTAAATAGTAATCTGCTTTGTTTTGAAGCGTAATAGCGTAGTGTAGTGAATCAGGAATTGATTTAAAAAGATCTAATGATTGATTATAATAATCGAGTGCCTTCGACTTATTGGATAAAGAAGCATACACCATACCCATTGAACTATAGGTCATCGCTAAATTACTGGTGTTGTGACCTTGTGAGGCCAGTTGTGCAGCCTGCTTCAAATTCTCAAGCGCTAATTTGTAATTTCCTTTATCGAATAAAGCCTGACCTTTATAAAGATAGCCGGAAAAGAGATAATCCAAGGAGTCTGATTCTGTCGCAGCTTTGATGAGTTTATCGCTGTATTTGATTTTGAAATCTGGATCATGGTAAGTTTGAATCAATAATTTGAGGGTATGCAACTGATCTTTTTGCTGAACCAGCCGTAGATCAATTTTATGTTTTAAACTATCATTTCTGCTTGTGTGTTGGCTGTAAGAAGTGCTGATCAATCCGATTAATAAAGCAAAACAAATGGCATACTTCTCCCATGTTTGCTTTAGAAAGAGTGAAATGATTGATAAGGGTTTCATGAAGTGGGGGAAATAAATTGACAGTTAAACAGTGATTTTTACTTTTTTATTACTTCTTTTTCTTTTTAGTCTTTGGTCTTCACGTAAAACCTTGGACCCTTTTTTTTCTTCAACAAAGTACATTCTCATGAGTCCTTTGTTTTTAACTTCAATTTCGCCTCTGTATTTGCAATTGAAATCATTCTTAATGAGTTGATAGGTGTTCTCGGAAACATTAATTTTTCCCACTTCAGAGTTTGTTTCCATGCGAGAAGCAACGTTCACCGAATCTCCCCAAATATCATAGGCAAATTTCTTTTTCCCTACTACACCGGCAACAATGGCCCCGGTGTTAATGCCTATTCGAATATCAAAATGGGCCATATCTCCCAATTCTGAATGCTTTGATTTTTTAACAAACTCCGCTATTTTGAAGGCTGCTTCTATCATTTTGATATGATGATCAGGGCTCTCAATATTCAATCCTCCCACGCACATATAGGCATCCCCAATGGTTTTAATTTTTTCCAGATGGTATTTTTCAATGATGTCATCGAATTTTGAAAAATAATAATCCACACTCTTTACCAAAACTTCCGGACTTAATTTCTGAGAATGTTTTGTAAAAGCCTGGAAATCTGTAAACATAACCGTGACTGACTCAAACTTTTTGGCCTTTACCTGACCGTTTTTCTTCAGTTCTTCAGCCGTTTTGGAGGGGAGGATGTTGAGCAGTAAATCGTCAGATTTTCTTTTTTCTTTATTGATATTCCAATAGTATAATCCTGTCATTCCGAGTATTACAACCATGCCTAATACTAGCACTCTCTGATTTGTTTTCTGCTCATTGAGCAGGATTACTTCTGCTTCTTTTAATTCGATTTCTGCCTGTTTTTGCGAGACTTCAAATTCAGTTCGCATATTGGCAATTTCCTGAACAGATGATAGGTTTGTTACACTGTCACGGTATAGTATATGATCCTTGAAGAATACATTTGCCTGTTTATCTCTTCCTGACTGTTCATAAATCTTTGAAAGCTGTAGGTTTGCCCGGCTTATTTCAGGTTTAAGATTGTGTTCCATGGCTAAGTCGAGGCTTTTATGAGCAAATTGAGCGGCCCTTTCTGTTTCGTTTTTCACTAGATAAATAGCTGAAATTTCAATTAAAGTTTCGCACATAGCTTCAAAATGTCCATATTTTTCAATGATTGGAAAAGCACTGTTTATGTTTGATTCAGCATTTTCAAAATCTTGCTGTTCTGCATAAATTGATCCTTTGTTTAATTCAACGTATGCAAGTCCGATTGTGTCATTAATCCTGTCAAACAATTCACCGGATTCATTGTAGCAGATCAAAGCAGAATCAAGTTTTTTCTGCTTTACATATACATAACCTAAATTCATGATGGAGATAGCTAACTTAGAAGTATCTTTTTTTTCTGAGATATTATTACGCAGAATACGGAGAGTTTTCTTATGAAAGTAAACACTTCTTTTATAATTTTCCATATTTTGATAAACATTGGCAACTGACCCATACATAGTTCCCAGTGCTATAGAATCACCATTTTTAATAGCAGCATCACCTGCCATTAAATAATTGTCGATAGCCTCGGGCATTTCCCCCAACGAACTGAATATATTGCCCTTTTCCAAGTAGGCACTATATAAATACTGAATGGAATCCATGCGTTGGGCAAGCGAAAGAAGTTCGTTTGTATACCTCATTTTTGCCTGTAAGTCAGGGTGTTTTATAGACAACTTACACAGGATTTGAAGCCTGTGTTCCTCTTCGAAATTACCGTTATCATATACTGTTTCCAGACTATCAGCAAGATGCTGGTCTTGACCTAGCATCGTTATTGAGATAAAAAACAGCATGCCGCTGCATAAAACCTTCCTAAAAAGGATGAAATAAAATTTACATATATCTAGTTTGTTAAACATTTACATCAAAAGAATGATTATTCGGCATGGAATTTTAGAATCGGGTCAATTGTATAGGTTTCTTCATGGCTAACACCATCCGTTTCGAAGGTGACCTTAAAAGTGATACTATATAATTCTTGGGCCAGATTTTCAATACCTTCTTTTTGAACTCTGCCATTCACATTGCCCCAAATATTAGGGACCATGATCTTTTTTTTCAGAATATTGATACTGCCTTTTCTTTCCGTGTAATGAACAGCCATAATCTTAACTTTTGTGACATTTCCAGCTTGATCTGAATTCTTTCTCCATTTGACTTTTTTTCGGGCCCAGACATCGGAGGTAAATACTTCTGGCTTACATACTTCGGAAACTGACGAAGCTTGATTATCTGAAAATTGCACATAACATTTTATGTCATCAACTCTTTCGGGAGGCATTTCTTCAATTATTTTTAGATAAATGGTGGTGCCAGATTGTGTGTAACTAAAAATCGGTAGCAAAACCAGCAATAGAAGTACATATTTTTTCATGTTTGATATTTTTCGGATGGATGATTAAATATAATTGGTAATGGAATTTTATAAAAATGAGCTAGGACGAACATACCTAATTTGTTACCCTAGGTCCTGTTTTATTTACCCATGATATTATTTCATGATGTTCTAATTCATGAGTTGAGAATAGCGAGAATACATTTAAAATTATACTTTAAGACTCTTCTTTACAAAAGATGGAATGGGAACTTCTCCTTCTCCAACAGGTTCTTTTCCTGTGCAGATTCGTCCGTATTTTCCATATTTATTTTCCCAGTGACCTAAGAATAAGGGTTTCTCATTGCGCAATATGTCAACTATAAAGGGAAATTTTGATATAGGGTAGAGGATATAAATGTGATCCATATCAAGAGGTTGTAATTCTTCGAATTCATCTTCAAAAAATTGAATGCTTCCGATCATTTCATCGTCCTTATCAAATAAGTTAATAGTTGTAAAAGATCTGTTTTTCTGTGTTCCGGAATCCAGAAAAACGCGGTAAGATTTTATTTCAGTATACATGCTTATTGTTTTAGTCTGTTAAATTATAAAACAACAAGGAGGATTGGGATGATAAGGGTCAATATATCAGATGATTAAGGTCAATTGAATCATTGTTAGTACTTAGACCTTATGAGCAATATTTTTAAGTCCTTCGACAAAATACATTTTCATTTTACCTCTGTTTTTTGTGTCTATTTCACCTCTGTAGGTACAGTCATATTCATGTTTTATTAACTCAAATGAATTGTGAGATATATTTACTTTACCCGATTTAGAATTGGATTCCATTCTGGAAGCAATGTTGACAGTATCACCCCAGATGTCGTAGGCAAATTTATTCGTTCCTACCACTCCTGCTACCACAGGACCTGTGTTAATTCCAATACGAATCTCAAATCGCTGCGCGCCGCTTGGATTATTAATACGTGCATTTTCAACAAATTCAGCAATGTTTATCGCCGCCTTTACCAGTTTTGATGTATGGTCATCTGTAGGGAAGGGTAAGCCTCCCGCTGCCATGTAAGCATCTCCAATCGTTTTAATTTTTTCTAAATCATGAGATTTTATGATTTCGTCAAACTTGGAATAATAGAAATCCACCGTCTTTACAAGTTCTTCGGGACTCAGACCTTCAGAATGCTTTGTGAAATCCTTAAAGTCGGTAAACATCACTGAAACTGAATCAAATTTTTTGGCTACCACTTTGCCTTCTTCTTTTAGTTCCAACGCTGTTTGTTCCGGTAATATATTGAGCAGAAGCTTATCGGAAAGATTGCGTTCTTTTTCAATGATTCTGCTTGTTTTTTCGATGTATCGATTTCGATTATATAAACCAATGGTAAATATAATAATGAGAACTAAAGCCATGGCAATGGCAATTATGGTGATTTTTTGATTCTTCTTTGATTGATTTAATCGATTTACTTCCAGTTGTTTTTGTGCGATCTGTAAATCTGTTTCTTTTTGATTTTGTGCAATTTCGAACTGTGTTCTTAAATTGGCCATTTGTTGCACATTGGTAATATTGTTCACACTATCCTTGTAAATGGTATAGTTTTTATACGAATACAAGGAAGCTTTATGATTGCCAGAGGCTTCATAGATTCTTGAGAGTTGAAGATTTGCCGAGCTAATTTCATCTTTTAATCCATATTTCTCAGCAGTCGACAGGCTTTCCTGGGCATATTCCAAGGCTCGCCTGAAATCTCCCTGATTCATGTATATATCCGACATATAGGATAAAAATACCGAGATTGCATTTTGATAACCTGCCATGTCTTCGAACATATTGATAGCATGGGCGATTTCTGATTTGGCCAAATCGTCTTGTCCTAATAAAGCATAGGCAATGCCTTTATTGCCAATATTCATGGCAATTCCTTCTGTAAAGCCAAGTTTCTTGAAAACAGGTCCTGACTTTTGAAACATGATCAAAGCGGAGTCGGGTTTTGACACGTTCAGGTATTCATCACCCAGATTCTCATAGGCAATTGCTACATCTTCGTCATTACCAGCTTCTGAATGGATGGCAATGGCCTTTTTATAATAATAGACGGCATTTTGATGATCATTACTGATGGAATAGACATCAGCTATGGCGATATTGACATTACCTAAAGATACTTTGATGTTTTGAAGATTAGCAATTTCGGCAGCTTTAAAGTAATAACTCAAGGCTTCTTTCAGATCTCCTTTTTTCTTCAAGGCATTTCCTTTATGAAAATAGCCATGAAATAAATAGGTGCGAAGTTCCGAACTTTGGGAGTTTTTAATAAGCTCCTGACTGTAAAAAATGGCTTGGTCAACATCCGGATGTTCAAACGAGAGTATTTTTAAAATTTCCAAATCAGGAGTTCTCTCTTTTTGATAATAAAGATCCTCAAGGCTGTCAATTTTCTGGATACTTTGAGAGTATAGCTGCCCGAATAAAATAAGAAAAAAACCCAGGGATCGAAGAGCCTTATTTCTAATAATTAAATTCTTTTCACTATTTTTTCTCATCTTGGATTCCGATAATTATTTAATCTCCTCCTACCCTGATCTTGGGATCAATTGAATGCATTTTTCCTGTATTATTGATTTTAAAGGAAATCGTGTACGTGTAGTCTTTTCCGTTGGTTTTTTTTACGATAGAGCCTACTACTGTAGTTGTGCCATCTAAATCGGTTTTATTAAAAACATTGGTCCCTCTTTCATATTTAATTTTTTTTATATCTATAGCTGCACTTCCATCGGTTGATTCTCCCTTCCAAATAATTGTGTCTCCCACTTCGGCATATGTGGTGTATTCTTTTGTCGTCATACTTGGATCTTGATCAACAAATCTACAGGCTGTAGCAGGGTCTTCACCTTCATTCAGAGCTGCTACATCACAACGTAAGGTGACACCAATTTGATCTTGGGCATAAATAATTCCGGTGAAAAGAAAGGCGCAAAGTATACTTAAATAATAACGTTTCTGGTTTTTCATTTCTTAAAGGTTTAAAGATTAGTTCCTTGAAAATTAAGGCATACGGCTCTTAATTTTAAGGATTTTTGGACGAACGGACCTTATAATTGTCCTAAAGACATGTTTTATTTACCGAAAGACTTCCTACTTCGAGGTGTATATTTTTGAGCGATTATTTAGGATTTCAATCTGCGTGATATCTGTTTTTAAAAGATTCCAGTCTTCTGACTTCTCAATTGCTCCTTTTAACAAGGCAGGTTTTCCAATAAATGGCAACACCGACTGGTTTAATGGTTCACCTTCTAAATTGGTCAATAAATAATACGAAGTCTGCCCTTGTTGGTCAGTTGTGGCCAAAACGGGAGGGATTCCTCCTGAAATGCAACGTATAGCGCAGCTTCTGTGGATTTTTCCCAAGCCGGGTTTCATAACCCCGAAATAGCATTTCGGATCAATAATCTCTCCAGTAAGTATTGTATTTCCCTGACTTTTATTTTCTGGAAGGGTGGTGATTGAGCTATTTACCAAGCTTACTTTTTCATCATTCGTTATTTGAATTAATGTTTTTCCGTTGTAATAAATCAGGTTGCCTTCCAAGGAAAGAGTTTTTCCATGAAGGTTTCCTTCATCCTGCATCAGTTTTCGGATAAAAGGGTTCACACTTGATTTACCAAAACCTAAAAGTAAGATGTTTTTATAAGAATTTTCAGCTACCTGGACTCTGAGCATCGGGTAGGGATTTTCATGGTAAACCCCCCGAAGGGTGGAGACTTTGTTTAATTCAAAAGTGCTGTTAACAAAGGGTTTTTGAAAATAAGAAAATGCAAAAACACCGATAAGAACCACCAAAGAAACGACAATCATGAAAACAGTTATTGTTCTCTTTGTCTTTCTACCCATTTTGTTAGTATAACCAACATAAAATTCATCTTCAGGTTTCATATGTCAGCATTTACAAGGGGTTATTTCTGTACCTTCTTGGAAGGGAAGGGGATTCAAATAAACATTTTCTCCTTCCAGCTTCAATTGATAAGTAGCTAATTTTTCTTTAAAGGGAGGGGGTGATTGCCCGTTATGCGGCAGGTATTGATAGCCATGCCAGGGGCAGGTAATGCAGCCGTCAATAATCCTTCCTTCCCCAAGGGGCCCTCCTTGGTGTTTGCAGACATTATGAACAGCAGATAAAGTGTTATCATGCTTAAAAATGGCGATATGTTCTTTGTCAACACGACAGATTTTGGCTCTGTTTTCTGCTATATCATTTAGTTTACAAACATAGATCCAGTCTTCCATGCCAGCATTCAGGTCTTTATCTTTTCTTATTTCATTGAGACCAGAATAGATATGTAATCCTGAAATCGTCAGGAAGCCACCAATCATAAAACCCATAGTGAAGAGGGAAGTTTCTTGCTGAAAAGATCCAAGAAATACATGAAGTACAATGAGGCCATAGGCGAGATACACCATCATATGAAGTGTTTTCCAAACTGTTGAAGACAGGTTTTTGAGGAAAAAATCATGACTTGTTGATGCCATCAAAAACAATATGATTAAAGCAAGAAATCCAAGTACCTGAAATGGAAAATTAGTAACTGAATTATAATCCATGTTAGAAGTGAAAACAGAATATATTGGGTGCGTATCTCCAAGCGCATGAAACTGAAAGATGGAGAAACTTCCATGAATAAGTGCTAAAAGGAACATAATCACGCCTAAGTGTCTTCGGTTATAAAGCAATGGCATAAATCTTGAATTAATCCTGCATAAAGGTCCAATGCTCAGAATAATGTGCAGCAAAATCACAGATAATGAACCGAATGATCTTATGACCAGAGTTTCAATGCTGGTCTCCGAATTAAACATCAGGGTGATGAGTGCAAAAAGTATCAAGTACAGTATTACAACGATTAAAATGAACTTGTCATAATTCTTTTTATGCTGATTCCATTGAACCATTTGATAGGATGTGCTCATGGAAAAAGAACTTTGGTTACTGTTTTGTTTTTAATACCATCATAAATGATGATGCCTTTGATATCCGGTTCCGTTCGAAAACGATATGTCTTGTAACTGTTTAGTTGCCCTACTAATTTTAATTTGTTTCCTTCAGTATCACAAGAGTATACCAAAGAAGAAGCACTTTTTAGAGAATTCTTTAAACTTAAAGACAGTTGATCACCTTCTAATCGAATGCTTATGATGTCATTTTCAGCAACTACAGCACCTTCATGTACAGCACTTGATTCGGCAACTTTAGTTATCTGGATGTCTTTAAATTCAAGTAAATTAATGGAACCGTAAATGAACGGAGGAATAACCAGAATGATCAGAATCCAAATAATTATATGTATTTTTTTATGTGAAAAAGAGCCGTTTTGATATGTTCTAACATGAAAGATTCGATATATAAAAACGGGCCAGGTGGCAGCAAGTCCTGGCAATAAAAGAAGCCGAACCCTTTTTTTACTATCCTTTAATAGGATGTCGAATTTGGTGGCAGCAAAAAAAATAAAATAGAGTCCGAAAATCAGACCACATATAAAATAGATACTGAGTAGATATAGAAATATGTCGATAAAATAGATCATATGGAAAATATTCTCGATGAAGGATTTTATATCAAAAAAAAACAGCTTGACTTTTACATAAATATAGCGATAATATTTAGTTCGAGGTATTTATGTGGTCAATCTTGCTTAATTTTAAGGGATAAAATCCTAGTATTATGAAAAGATATTTCAATAAATTTCGATTTCTTTTAATCGCAGCTGTTTTGATTTTTGTGCTAACCGGATGTGCTCAATCTATTCCTGTGGAAAATTGCGTTGACACGGTGTCCTATGGCTTTTTTGGAGGCTTGTGGCATGGTTTTATAGCTCCATTTTCTTTTGTTGTAAGTTTGTTCATGGACAATGTTGCCTTATATGCTGTTAATAATAATGGCGGCTGGTATGATTTTGGTTTTGTGCTTGGGGCCGGTATCTTGTTTGGAGGTGGAGGTAAAGCCAGCTAAACCTGTTATTTTGATTTAAAATTTATGATGAAGAAAAAATATATCAATTGGGGCCTGTTTCTGGTTTTTGTACTATTCGCCTATTTGCAATTAAATGATCCCGATCCTGTTATATGGGTCTTGGTTTATGGAACTGTAGCCTTGTTTTTTGCGCTCTCTAATTTTATTAAAATTCCCAAAATTGTATTCTACCTGGTCATCTTGGCAATGATATTGTTCAGTTTGATGCATTTTGGTTTTTTTACTGATTGGTTAAAAAGCGATGACAAATCGGAATTGGTTGGAGAAATGGTGTATAAAAAACCTTATATCGAGGGAACCCGAGAATTTATGGGTTTGCTGATTGGGATAGTAGCCCTGGTTTATTTATCGAGGCAAAACTCAAAAGAATCATAATACCCAGCGAGGTGATTTTTCATAACTTGTTTAAAACTTTCTTAGGACGAACTTCCTATACGTCATTTAAAATCAGAAATTTAGAATTGATAATCAATTTTAAACACATTTAAAAATGATCAAATTAAAAAAGGTGCTCAGAATTTGCCTGCTGATGATCTTATTCTTTTCAGGTGCTCTTATGGCTCAGGAAAGCCAAATAGCAAAAAAATCGGTTTCAAAGACCTATGATTTGAATGGTTTGAAACCGTCGCTTATTTTTTCAAGAGCAGAAACATGGTTTACCAATGAAGTTAATGGTGAAAATAACGTGATAGAATCGGTTGATCCTGAAAGCAAGGAACTTCTTGTAAAAGGAGAAACAAAGGTCTTGTACAAGAATATTGGTAAAGAATTATATCCGAAGAGAAGTGGAATGGCTGAGGTCTTGGACGCTTATTTTGGGCATTTAATTGAAATTAAAGTTGGTGAAGACTCCTATACAATTACCTATGCAGTTACAGATATGAGAAAAGAAATGTATGGTAAAGAAGATGTGTTTTTTGATTGTATTAATTTTATAGAAGTCGATAAAGATGCCTTAAAAAACTATAATGACGATATGAATAAATTGCTAAAAGCGAATTTGGTATTCAAAAAACGTCGAGATATTTTTTTAGAAAACAGCCCTGCACAATTTGAGGAAGTGAATACTTTTCTGCTAAGTGAAGGAGAAACAAATATTTTTTCTCTTAATGAGACAGTGGTTGGTAATTAATTGAAATAAGTTTTGTTTAAATGAAATAAGCCTTAAAAAATGTTGCCTGTACTCATCTAAGTTGTTATTTTTAGCACTTTATCTATAATCTTATGCGATCTACATTTAGTTTTTCTTCACGTACCATATTGCTTTTTGTTTGTTGCTTCTTTCCACTGTTTATTCAGGCGCAAATCGTTGATGAGAATAAGAAAGATTCAACCGGAGCTTCCGTTCCAGAAGCCATTAAAGTTACCAATATAATTCAGGGGATAGAAGAGGCGAATGAGGAAATTAAAGCAACCGAAAGAAAGATCAGGTTGAGTAATTCCATCAAAAAAATTGATTCATTATATCCTCCTTTTGCAAAATTCATAGAAGACCAGGAAAGACGAAAAAGAAATTTCGTAAAGGCCAATCCCAACAGACAAAAAATAAATAATTTGATAAGAAAATGGGAAGGGTACTATGACCATTTAGGAAATTGGGAGTCGACTATTAATGAGTATGAAGAGCGAAACATAATCGTTCAGGAAATAGTCACTTTTAAGGAAAAGACCTGGGAATTAACCTATAAGAAAGCTGTTGCAGAAAAGCTTCCCTTGGAAGTCTTAACAAGTATTCGACTTGTAAGAAACGATTATAGAAAGATCAATCGACAAATCACCAATGAGAACAATGCTTTTTTGGTGTTGGAATCAAAAATAAATAACCATAAATTATTGGTTAACAAGGTTATAAGAGAATTGAATACATTGAAAAATTCTGAAGTTTATGATCTTTTTTATTTGAGACATGAGCCTTTATGGCAATCTTCTTTTAAAGATTCCGACAGAGATGATGGAGAAAAAGACGAAGTAGAATCCATAACTGAGAATATATTAGGCATCTCAAAATTTGTTAAAACCAGTGAACATAGTTTTTATTTGTACATTTTATTCGTAGGGCTTGTGGTGTTGTTAATGATCTTGTTGCGAAAAACTTTTCAAAAGTATCCATTCAATGAACAAGATGGTGACCTTCAAAATTCAAAGGACATCATATTGAACAATTCGGTTGTCAGCATGATTTTTATAGCACTGATCTTTGCCAAATTGTTTTTTACGAATACACCTATGTTATTTGGAAATATTGTCGTCTTATTGATTCTGATTCTTTCAATTCCTTTGGTGCAGCCATACATGTACAAGAGATTTAAAAAGATCGTTTATTTCATCGTCCTGTTCTTTATATTGGATACAGCGAAAACCTATATGTGGTTTTCTTCTGGTCAGTACAGAATCTATTTGTTATTGGAAGCTTTTCTGGTAGTTGGTGTTCTTGTAGCTTTTACAAGACCCTATCTTAAAACCAGAAAAATGAAAATTGGGAATTTTGGATTGTTTTTAATTCGTTTGACTCCTCTGGTCTATGCTTTGTTGTTCGTGTCAATTATTTCGAATATTCTTGGTTATACGAATTTGACGGATCTTACTTTAAAGGTAAGTACCCAAAGTGGCGTTATGACACTTGTATTTTATGGTATTCTTATGATAGCGGGAGGTATTTCAACCGGTCTGATACATTGGCATTTTAACACAAAGGGGATAGATGATGAAGAAAAAAAGTTTGCGCTTGAATTAAAATTACTTCGAATCATCAGAGTAATAGCGTTTATTGCCTGGTTTTTGTTCTTCCTGGGAATGATCGACTTGCTTACCCCACTAAATCAGTTTTTTACGGATATTCTTTCTGAACCCTATAAGTTTGGGAGTATCACCTTTACCATGGGAGATATTCTGAGGTTCATTGTTATTCTGACAGTGGCTTTTCTGTCTACAAGTATTATTTCTTTCCTGTTCGATAGCGGAGAAGTTTCTTTTAAGGTGATTAAGCTGCCTAAAGGAGTTCCTGCAGCGATTTCCTTGGTGTTAAGATATTTTATTATTGGCTTTGGAATTGTATTGGCATTATCGTCCTTGGGTATAGATTTGAGTAAATTTAACCTGATGGCTGGAGCTCTTGGTTTAGGTATTGGTTTTGGTTTGCAAACGGTTATTTCGAATTTTGTTTCAGGTTTGATTCTTGTGTTTGAGCGTCCCATACATGTTGGAGATACAGTAGAGGTAAACAATCTATTGGGAACGGTCAACAGAATTGGTGTTCGTTCATCAAGCATTATTACTTTCGATGGTGCAGAGGTTGTTGTGCCTAATAACAATCTGATTGCCAATGATCTGATTAACTGGACTCTTTCAGATAGTATAAAGCGTGTTGAAATATTAATTGGAACTACCTATGGCTCTGACCCCAATCAAATTTTAGAGATTCTCATGAAAGCGGCCATGAGTAGTAAATATACTTTAAAGAATCCTGCTCCTCAGGCATTGTTTAGTCAGTTTGGAGAGAGTTCCTTAGATTTTAAACTGCGTTTTTGGGTACATTATGAGGTGGGTTTGCAAGCAAAAAGTGATGTTTCAATCGAGGTGTATAATCAATTTGCAAAACAGGGGATTGAAATCCCATTTCCACAGCGCGATTTACATATCAAAGATTTGCCCGCCACGAATGGAGATCAGAAAATATTGCCAAAGTCAGCACCCGACTCGGAATCGCTAAAATAGTTTTTTTTCGATTGATTTTTATTTTATTTATTCTTTTAAGTTGTTGATTGTCTTGAGGATAATTGGTAAATTTGATGCTGCCCGGTAAAGAGGGTGCACATTGAAAATATACAATTGATATCCTCTTTTTTTTTGGCAAATTATAGAGTATTAAATATTTAAAGATTAAATTATGGGATTAAAAAAGAAAGCCTGGAAAGGCCTGTTGTTATTAGGGGTTTTGGCCTTGATTATTCAAGGATTTTCAAAGATTGAATTTGAACCTAAAGATGATTTTATAGGATTGCAATTGTGGTCGGTGAAAGATGATATGAAAAATGATCCCAAGGCAACGGTGGCCAAAGTAGGTGCTATGGGATATAAATTCGTCGAAGCGGCAGGCTATGCTGATGGAAAGTTTTATGGAATGTCCCCTGTTGAATTCAAAAAGTTGTGTGAAGATAGCGGTTTGCAATTTTTAGGATCGCATACAGGACAAAATCTACCATCGAAGGAGCGATGGGATGAAACCATGGCATGGTGGGATAAAGCCATAGATGCACATGCAGCAGCAGGTGTTACATGGATTGTTCAGCCTTGGATGGGCGGCGAAGGGTATGCCAGTCTGGATGGCTTAAAAAAGTATATGGAATATTTTAACGCAGTGGGTGCAAAATGTAAGGCCAAAGGAATTTATTTTGGCTATCATAACCATGATAAAGAGTTTACAACAGAATTTGATGGCAAACCAGTATTTGATCATATGATTGAATTAAGTGATCCTGATAAAATGATGTTTCAACTGGACCTGTATTGGATTAATCATGGAGGCAAGGATCCTTTGAAATATTTTGAAAAGTATCCAGGTCGTTTCATGTTATGGCATATTAAGGATGAAACAGAACTTGGAGAAAGCGGTACAATGGATTTTAATACGATTTTTAAACATAAGAAAGAGTCTGGGCTTAAATATGGTATCGTGGAGGTTGAAAAATACAACTTTACACCTCTAGAAAGTGTTCAAAAAAGTTTGGAATATATGAGGACGACCAATTATTAAGTATTTCTCAAATAAGATAAAGCCCGGTCTAAACCGGGCTTTTTTTATGATTGGCTTTTAATGAATTCTGCAGGGGTTAAATTGGTAAACTTTTTAAACGACTTATAAAAGGTAGATTTGGAATTAAAACCCGATTCCAATCCAATGGAAACGATGGTGTAATTTGAGTATTCTGGTTCTACAATTAATTGTTTGGCCTGATGAACGCGAAATTGGTTGATATAATCAGAAAAATTGGAGGAACCATAATTATTGATTAGAAAAGAAAGGTATCCTGCACTGATTCCTAAAGAGCTTGCTAAACTTTCAAGACTCAGACTCGGATCAAGAAACAATTTTTTTTCTTGAACCAACGAGTCAATTTTAGTAAATAATTCGAGTTGCTTTCTGGACTGTATTTTATCTATTTCCCTTTCTTTCTCATTCAGCAGGGACTCAAAATTTGTAGTCTCAAGGCCTTTCTTAATATTGGCCCTCAGTTCAATTCTATCCTCCATAATTCGGAATCTGAATAAGCCTTTAAAGCCAATCCAGTAGATCAAAATCGTTGTGCTCAATCGCAAAGGGTAGTAAACTACAGGGGAGTTGTTCAAAGGGTCATTCAGGTTGATAATGATGGCAATGACCCAAATAAAAATAATCATCCCAGCCAAGTTAAAGAAGTGTTTGATCCATGTCAGATCATCATATAGAAGGACAAACTTAAATGCTTCTTTACCTCTGTTGAAAATAAGGAGGGACTGAATAAAAACAATGAGAGTGTATAAAAATCCGATTACTTCCTCCACATTCCCATATTTCATGATCAGTATTCTCAGTTGATCTTCACTATATTCATTTAGCTGTCCGTAGCCTATAAGTACTAATCTGGCTACGATAAATCCACTGAAAAAAACGAGGGTACTGGTCAGGAATGGTTTTAATTTTTTTGACAGCTTCAAATAATATATCAAGAAGATATAAAACATAGGCATACACATAAAATACCATGGAATTCTTAAGAATTTTATATAGACAATATCACTGATAAACCCCATGTCAATGAGCCAGGCCTGAAGATTGTTAAGCGTAATAAACAATACCTGTAAATTCAGATATAGAATGGGTTTTTCGGTTTTTCTTTTTAAAAAGAATAATACGGTACAAAAGATTAATCCATAAATAACGCCGGTCAGAAATAAAATATTAAAAAGATCAATAAGGGATAATTGACTTTGCATTGATTGGATAATTCGTCGTTCTAAGATATTAAAAAAAAATAAGACCTTCATTTTGAGGTGAATAATCTCTAAGGTATGCTCGATACGGATGACCTAAAAGATTTTTTATAGTCCTAATTTTAAAGATTTTGATGATTTGGGATGCTTAGGTTGGTTTTAGAAAATAGATTTGAATGTAGAATGTAAAACCTATCAGCATGAAAGCAATTCTTTTTATTTCAATGGTTATTTTTGGCACATACCAATTGTTCTCTCAAGAGGAACAGAAAGACAAAAAAGTTTTTATTATGTGGGTAAAACTGAACAATGGAGAAACTATTAAAGGTTATCTTTCGCAGCGTAAAGATTCATCAATAACGGTTCTTTACTTAGAAGGTACAAAAAGGGAGGATTTTAAGATTGCAGAAATAGAACGCTTGAAATTTAGAAGAAAAGGAAGAGTGGGACGTGGAATTGGATACGGTGCAGCCGGAGGACTTCTTGTGGGAGCTGTTGCAGGATTAACCACCGGTGAAGACTCATTTTTTGGTGGTAGAGAAGGAGCTGCTGCAGCTTATGGCTTGGGATTGATTCCAATTGGGGCGATAACAGGGGGACTAATAGGTTCTATTAAAAAAACATATACTATTTCTGGCAACCAGAAGAATTATGAAATTGTAAAGAATGAATTGTTTGAATATGAAAAATAAACTGAATACATGCGAAAAATTATCATGAAATACCTTGGTTTGACATTGATACTGATGTTTACCTCTTTTATATCGAAAGGACAGGAAACATTGGATCTGATCACTGTATCGGGACGCTATGGCTTCCCGCAGGCCTATGATTCCATTTATCAAAGTAAAGCAACGGAGTATGGCGCTATGGCATCCTTAGTGGCTCCTATAGAAATGAACGAACGCTCTATCTGGTATAACAGTGTTAATTATTTTTATTGGCATGTAGGTAACGACGAAGAAACGCCTCCGGAAATTATGAATCCCATAGATATTCATGGTTTTATTTTGAGAACGGGTTTGTATCAGAAGTTTTCGGAAGGAAGAGGACTTCAGGTATTCTTAGCACCCAGATTCATGTCTGACTTTAAAAATGTAGATATAGATCATTTTCAAATGGGAGCATTGGTATTGTACGAAAAGAAATATAAGGAAGGTCTTAAGTTAGGATATGGAGCCATGTACAACCAAGAACTTTTCGGCCCTTATTTGGTGCCTTTGATCAATGTGGATTGGAAAATTTCTGAAAAATGGTCAATGAATGGTCTTTACCCGGTGTATGGGAAGGTAAAGTATCAGGCAAATGAGCGATTGTCTGCAGGCTGGAGTCATTTTGGTTTAATTACAACTTACAGGCTCGGTGATGAAGCGTATCAAGGAGATTATATTGAAAGAAAGAGTATCGATGAATCTATTTTTGTCAGGTACAAACTTGTTGGCGATATTTATGTAGAGGGTAGAATCGGGTATGCTCTGGGACGGAGTTATGCGCAATATGAGGAGGATCAAAAAGTTGATTTTAGTATTCCGCTGGTCGGATTTGGTGATAATCGAGTACAGAAGAATATTTCTTTTCGGGATGGTGCCATTGCCAGTTTAAGATTTGTTTATAGCATCTCGCTTAAAGACAGGGAACAGTCAAATTAAGAAGCATATTTAAATCTAAAAAAAAATGGTCCGATAATTGTTTAGTTAATGTAAAACCTACTATTATGAAAAAAATTTACGCATTACTGTTATTTTCTATTGTTTTAATGTCCTGTGAAGGGACAGTTGGACCTCCCGGTCCAGTAGGCCCTCCCGGAGCTCCAGGTGAAGATGGTGCGGATGGATTTATCGGTCAGGTGATAGAAGTTGAGGCTGATTTGAACGCAGACATGAACTTTGAATATTTTGTGGAAATCCCAAGCGATATTGAGGTTTTTGAAAGTGATATCATAGTAGTATACCGATTGATGGAAGTGTTTGAAGATTTGGATGTTTGGGAGCCGCTTCCTCAGACAATATTTAGAGATAATGGCATTTTATTGTACACATTTGACTATACTTTATTTGATGTGCGATTATTTCTGGATGGAACGGTGGATTTTGGAAAACTGGATCCGAATGATACTGACGGGTTAATTTTTAGAATAGCCATCTTGCCTGCTGATTTTGCCAAAGGCATCAATTTAAAGAATATGGATGATGTTTTAAAAGCTGTCAACGTTGATAGTGTAAGGCGTATCAACTGATAAGAAGTAGCTTCTTTTGGATAAAATGTATAGACAAACCTATCTGGTAATTAGATAGGTTTTTTTTATGTAGAAAGAATCTTTCGAATTGTTTGGAGTCATGAATAAAATAGTACTTTTATGATGGAAGTGTTGAAAGGATTTTATTCATTTCAAATCTTTCTTTTTTCAAAAGTTAATTCATATTTATTCAATAAGCACTCGCAATGAAAACCCTAAAAAGCCTTAGTATATTTATTTTGTTGATTTCTTTGATTTCCTGCAAGCCTTCTTCAAACAAAGATGCGTCAAACGCAAAAGGCGAAACTGATCTGCCTCGTGTTGCAATTGCTGGAATTGCCATAGAATCCAGCACATTTTCGCCTGCCCTAACTCAGGAAGAAGCCTTTCATGCAAAAACTGGTACTGCAGTATTTGATTATTACCCATTTCTGTCAACTGATTCAGTTAACAGAGGCAGAGCAGTTTGGTTTCCTACGATTAAAGGACATGCCTTGCCGGGAGGAACCGTTACCAAGGAGGCTTATGAGTCCTTATTAGGTAAAACACTGGAAATGTTGAAAAAGAATTTACCTTACGATGGGTTGTTTCTTGATATTCACGGGGCCATGAGTGTCGTGGGGATGGATGATGCAGAAGGAGATTTTATTTCGAGAATACGTGAGGTTGTGGGTTACCAAACTCTTATTTCAACATCGATGGATCTGCATGGGAATGTCTCTGAAACACTAGCTAAAAACAGTGATCTGATTACCTGTTATCGAATGGCACCACATGAAGATGCTATTCAATCTAAAAAGAGAGCCCTGGAGAATCTCTTAGATCGTCTTGAAAGCGGCTTGGGCAAACCAAAATTTAAGGCCTGGATTCCAGTCCCAATATTGTTGCCCGGTGAAAAAACAAGCACAAGAATTGAACCAGGAAAAAGTCTGTATGCTCAGGTAGATCCTATTACGAAACGAGATGGAGTTATTGACGCGGCAATCTGGATTGGCTATGCCTGGGCTGATGAGCCCAGAAATCATGCTGTAGTGATGGTTACCGGAGATAATCAAGAGGCAGTATCAAAGGGAGCAGAAGAATTGGCTGAAAGATTTTGGGAAGTCAGAAATGATTTTGTTTTTGTGGCACCGACCGCAACTTTAGAGGAAAGCTTAAAACTGGCGTTTTCCAGTAAAAAGAAGCCTTACATAATCAGCGATATGGGAGATAACCCAACGGCTGGAGGAGCAGGAGATGTTACCTGGACCTTGGAAAAATTATTAAACAGGTCTGAATTCAAATCTGACAATGGCAAGTCTTTGATATATGCTTCGATTCCAGGGCCGGAATTCGTTGAGAAAGCCATGGAGGTTGGGCTAGGAGGAGAGGTGGATGCTTTTGCAGGAGCCGCGGTTGATAATAGATTTGCACCACCTATCAGATTGAAAGGAACGATTACCGCCATAGAAAAAGGAGATAAAAATGCTGAGGTTGAGGTGGTCGTAAAAGTAGGTTCGGCATCCGTTATTGTAACGAAAAAGAGAAAGCCTTATCATAGAGAAAGTGATTTTACAGATTTAGGTCTGGATCCTAGAAATTCAGATATTCTTGTTGTAAAAATAGGGTATCTGGTACCTGAATTGTACAATATGAGGGGTGATTGGAACATGGCCCTGACTCCGGGAGGTGTCGATCAGGATTTGGAAAGATTAGGTTATCAAAGAATTAAAAGACCCATGTTTCCGCTGGATGAGAATATGGAGCATCCTGATCTGAGCGCACGATTTATGGCTGAGTCAGGTAAATAAAAAAAGAACCAGTTGCCTGTTGACAACTGGTACTCGGGGGAAATAACTAGCTTCTCGTTTTCTAACGTAGTTATGTGTTGAATTTACCCAAAGAAAGGCAAGTTATTTTTAACATGCCTCGACTGAGAAAATTCTTTGGATCTTTACAACCTGGATTCAAATTTTTGAACTGGTTTGGTGCTGGATGAATTTCTTCGAATCCGGCTTTCAATTTTCTGTAAGAAACGTTTAATTTCTTCTCTGTTGGGTGAATGTATTTGTATCATAGCAATCGTATTTATGCCTTAGTGTAAATAATTGTAAAAAGTAAACATGTTTACTTTCAACTTTTCACTATTTTTTTAAATACAATTCAATTATTTTATAATCAGCGATTTAGATTACAAAATAAACACTTAGAATTCTTCTGTGTTGTCAATGCCTTCAATTTTTAATTTTGAAAGATTGGTTTCTAACTCAAGGAGAAATATTTTTAGCTCTAAAGAGTGGATGAGCAAATCCTTGTACTGTACCTTTTTCATAAATAGCAAAATTCTTTTTATATCCAATGGATAAGTTTCTATAGCAATTAGAAATTATATAACGATTCATTTAAGGGATTAGTATTATAAAAAGTCTGGAATTGCATAAGTTTATTATTGTGTTGAGATGCATATTATTTTTTGAATTTGTTCAGGCTTAGGAGTCTGCGCCTGTCATTTAAGAATGAAAAGAAAATAAAATACCCTAGAAATGAGTATCTTAGGGATTCATATAATGGAGTGATTTATTCTTTAGATAATGAAATCTTATTTTATTCGAGTCGTTTGCTGTCTTTTTCCCTGCATCTTGATGGGTCAGAATTTTGTGGAAATAAGTGAGTTGGATCAAGAGGTGTCTGAAACCTCAGGATTGATCTATTTTGATGAGCATTTGATCACACATAATGATTCGGGTGGTTTAAACAGTCTCTACGTGTTAGACGAGAAAACAGGAGAGGTAGTGAGAACAGTTGTTGTAGAGAATGCAAACAATAGGGATTGGGAGGATCTGGCCCAGGATTCAGATTATATTTATATCGGGGATTTTGGCAATCAAAATGGAGACAGATCAGATTTAAAAGTCTATAAAATTTCGAAAAAATCCTTTTTGGCGTCGGATCAGGTCGAAGCCGAAATTATTGAATTTAACTATAGTGACCAGGAGGGTTTGGTTCGGGATCCTCAAAATACAAATTATGATGCGGAGGCGCTTATAGCGCTCAATGATGCGCTTTATATTTTTACTAAAAACTGGATTGATACAAAAACCAATGTTTATAAATTATCCAAGGAACCAGGAAAGTATTCTTTGGAAAGAATTGATCAGATTGATGTTGAAGGTCTGATTACGGGAGCTACCATAAATAAAAGTCAGCATAAAGTGGTTTTATCAGGTTACGAAACTATTAATGCTTTTGCAGTTGAACTTAGAGGCTTTTCCCAAGGAAAGTTTTCCAATGGAGTTGTTGACAAGTATACATTAAATCTTCCTTTTAACCAGTCGTATCAGATAGAGTCGATTGCTTTTATGGAGGATTTTAATTATTATCTGAGCTCGGAAAAAAACAGACTCGGTGAAGCAACCTTGTATTTGCTGACTTCTACAACGCTTGGACTAAGCACTATCGAAGCCTCAACATACAGGGTATTTCCCAACCCTGCATCGACCATGATTCAAATACAGCACGATGAGCCTTTAATAGCAATTCAGATATATAATCTTTTGGGACAGGTTATGTATGAAGATTATAGCCGAAGCAATCAAATTGAATTAGATCAATTTGAAAGAGGTGTGTATGTTATGAAGGTTGTTTCCGAAAGAGGATCTCAGTCCATCAAATTTCTAAAAGAATAATTTCTAATTGAGTTTGTACTCTTTGATCGGTACGATCAATACAGGAATATTAGTCTTTTTTAAAACTCCCTTGGAGATGCTTCCAAAGAAGAGCTGGTAAAAGATGCTATGGTCATGATGGCCGGTAATTATGAGATCTATTTCCAGCTTATCTGCCTTCTCAAGTATCATTTCTATGGTCGCACCGCTTATTAACAGACCTTCGCACTGTTGGCCCTTTAATCTTATTTTCGCTGCATAGTCATTGAGCAAACGATGTTCTTTTCTCAGTTCTTCGGCCCTGGATTCTCGTATGTATTGCGGACCCACGCCAAACCCTACAAATTCGGGCTCAGGAGAAGCTACATGTAAAAGCCATATTTTAGCTTTAAAAGCCATTGAAAATTCAAGCGCTTTATTCATTAAAACCTTTTCACTGTCGTTAAAATCGATGGGAACCAGAATATTTTTCATGAGCTTGGTATTTAAATTTGTTCCTGACTATGTTTTCATAGTGAGTCTTTTAATATAAATAAGACCAAGTTATTTTTAAATGATTTGAATCAACAATCCCAATGACCTGCATCACAATCTAGTTTCTATGAATTGTGGTGGCATCGCTCTGAGCAGCTGGAAAAATTGTCATATCTGCAATTTGAACATGGGCAGGTACATTCACACAATAATAAATGCTATCGGCAATATCATCTGCCAGTAAAGGTGAGTAATTTTCATATACTTTATCCGCCTTCACCTTATCTCCTTTAAAGCGAACTGTTGAAAATTCGGTATCCACAGCCCCTGGTGCAATGTTACAAACTCGGATTCCATGAGGGACCAGTTCCAGTCGCATACCTTTGCTAATGGCCTCAACGCCAGATTTACTGGCACAATAGACCATGCCTTTAGCATAGGTCTGTTTCCCTGCAATGGAGCTAATATTAATAATCTGTCCTTTATTTCTTTTTATCATGCCCGGGATAACAAATTTGGATACATAGAGCAGTCCTTTTACATTGAAGTCAATCATTCGTTCCCAATCATCAATTTTGCCATGCTCAAAAAGGTCCAGGCCATGAGCACCTCCGGCATTGTTAACAAGAATATCAATATTTTCCCAGGGACTTCCCAGACCTTGGATGTTTCTTTTAACCGCATCCTGGTCCCCGACATCAAAACAGAGAGTAGTAACAGCAACAAATTCACTTAATTCTTTTTTGAGTTGTTCCAAACGATCCTTTCTCCTGCCACATAGTATTAAACGTATCTTGTTTTGGGCAAACCTAATTGCCGTTGCTTTACCTATGCCTGAAGTGGCGCCTGTTATCAATGCTATTTTAGTCATGTTTTTTGTTTGAAACGTTATTGAATCAGTCCGTCTTGAATACGTGAAATTAAGATTATTATTTTAAGTGAGAAAGGGTCGTATGGCTTTCTTGGAAATTGAAACTTCCTTTATAAAAAGAAGCCAGTATCAGATGATACTGGCTTTATGACTTTGGTTAAGTCACTTCTCAAAATATTGGGGGAATATCAAATATACTTTAGTAATGTTATCTTATTATCAACTAATTATTAAGTCTTTTTTAAATCGTATTTGATGCGCTTCAGATGGTAAATTCCTTGATACGTCTTGTCTCACTTGTTGATTCAATGATGGATTCTTGGCCTGTTCTTAAATAACCGATTTTGGAATGTTCATTGTAATAAAAGAACACCGGGCTTTCATTTCTTAACAAATCAAGGAAATTGTTATAATCTAAAATAGAGTACCTCAGATTCACTTTGTCAATATGTTTTGAGTTAGGAGGGATAAAGTATCCCTCATGATAAAAATAAGCGGTCATAACAGGTGTGGGTTGTGTGTCGTTATAACAGTTAATCATTGCTTTGCACTGAAGATTACTTTCTGATCCTCCTGTATATAAGGTTGCTGAATAGGTGTTGATGCGTCCCATGAATACTGATTTTGTAATTTATTCTAAAGTAAGAAGAACTACTTTGTAGTAAATTGATATGAATCAATTTTATGGTTGATCCAGATCATTAAAAGTATGTAGCTATTGATTGAAACCCTTGATGATTTGCAGAATAGCGAGTGAACTCTTGAATCCTTTATTTGGATAACATACCAATTCGCATTCGTTATTCTTTTTTAATAATCATCATTTTCCTTTTCTTAAACTAATAATTAGTCTTATTTTTGCTGTAGAAACCGTGTATTCGTGATGTTTATACATAGGTTTAGCAGAGCCAGCATACCCGGAAGCTGGTTTTTTTATTGCTGTTAATTAGCGTTTATTTTAGGCAAAAAAAAACCGGCAAATTAATGCCGGTCACTAACCTAATCTGAAACCTAATTATAATTATGAAAAAATTATATTGTTATCTGATGTTCTAGGCGAATTCTACCAGTACATCATCAAGTTTTTGTTGATTCCTAAAAATGATCTTTTGGAATTCTAGTTTGTTAATTACTCCTTTTTTAAAGTTAGAAATTGCATTTTCTACTTCGTTTTTTATTTTTTTGGCCTCTACTTTACAAAGGAAGCCTTCGTTGATATCTGTAAATTTTAATATCCCTATAGCAAGTACTGCTTGTAAAACTGAATTTTTCATTTTGTTCTTGGTTTATAATTATAGTACGAATGTACAAGTAGTTTAAGTAGTTGATTACGACATTGAATGTCTGAAAACCAAGAATATAGTTAAATTAATGTTAACATTGTTTTAATCTTACATGGATTTCCTTTAAGTATTGATAATTGTGTATTTGAAAATTCTTTGAAATATATGAACTGTGTATGGTATATATATATATGGTGTAGGAGAAAAAGGAGTTTTGGTAATTAGACCGTACTAAATCAGAAATACCTTATGGTGGTTTAAGAATCAATGAGTCGGTTGATGCAAAACTCTTAGGAAGAATTGTGAGTCAATTGGATGTGCGATCTATGGAAAGTTTCGATGGAAGTAATGAATTATTCCAAACCCGGTTCAAATCAAATAAAGGTTCCTTAAAGATGAATTAGGATAATATAGGGACTATTGTCAGAACAAAAGAGGTGTACAGAGATGTTGCTATTCCAATTCAATTAAAAAAGGTGACGTATCGCAGATACAAAAATTGAAATA
This sequence comes from Lutimonas sp., assembly GCF_051011215.1. Taxonomy (NCBI): domain Bacteria; kingdom Pseudomonadati; phylum Bacteroidota; class Flavobacteriia; order Flavobacteriales; family Flavobacteriaceae; genus Lutimonas; species Lutimonas sp. The sequence continues at coordinate 38,577 of NZ_JBPCUJ010000081.1, read as the reverse complement.
TTGTTCAGAGTAAATATTATGGAACCTATAATAAGGAATAGTACATTAAAAAAACAGTTTAAGATTACAATGGATGATGGTGAATAGAAAAAAAAGGATAAAAATAAATGGAGAATCACGATAACCTCTATTTGAACGATCATAAAAAATGTCATAAGTATCATAAAGACTTCAGAAAGTATCAAATTAAGATGGGTGGATGTTAATAATGGAGCTTCTGGTGAAAGAATAATTAGTGTTTAGATTAGAAAATGATCCTTTTTAGGATGGCGAACCTTGATGAAAATCGAGGTTCGCTATTTTTGTTTATGTAATTTTCTGTTAATTACCCTTAAACTTAAACAAAAAAGTTTTGTTCAAGAATTTTAACAAAAAATTAGACAAAAAGTTTGGAAAGAACCTCAAAGTCGCCGTATATTTGATGTATAATTAAAATATATATCTCATGAAAACAAATAAAAACTTTTTAAAAATAACTCTAGGAGTATTTTTAATGACAACAGTAATTGCGTTTGCAAACAACAATGATCCAATTAAAAAAAGTAAAAAAAGTGCCACCGTTGAAATGGCAATTTTAGAAAGTCCAATCGAATTGAACAAGGAATACATCACTTTGGTGCATGAAAATTCATCTCAAAAAGAAGCCGAATTCTTATCAGGAATTATTTCAGAATGGGACGTAAGAACTTCTCCAAAATTTGATGCCAGAAAGAATGAATTTACAACTGTATTCAAATCAAATAAAGGAATGGCTGAAGTAACTTATGACAGTGAAGGCCGCGTGGTTAATGTAGAGAAGAGATTAAAGAATGTAATTTTACCTACTCAAATTTCACAATTAATGGCAAAAAGATATGAGGATTGGGTAATCGTAGGAAACCAATATAACGTATCATATAACTATGGTTCAGATGTAGAAAAAACATATGTATTAACAATCCAGTACGGAACGGAAAAGAAAAGAATAAGAGTTAAAGGTTAATCGGAAATAATATGACTATCACCCTATTTTGAAAACTCTCAAATCAATATTTGAGAGTTTTTTTTTGCTTAAATATTGGCAATTTTAGCGGAAATAAGATTCATTAAATTTCGTTTAACTATTTTAACAAAAGTTTAGACAAAAAATACCTGATTTTAGACATTATGTTCGTATTTTTGAGTAAACAATAAAACATAACCCCCATGAAAACATCAAAAGTAATTATCAGTTTAAGTTTAGCCTTAATATTAATGACGGCTCCATTTCTGTTTGCGAACAATAATGATCCAATCAAGAAGAATAAAAATGAAGTAGAAACAACCCCAGGGGACACACCAACCATTGTTGGTGTCGCTGCATCAAATGAGAACTTTTCAACCTTAGTCGCTGCTGTGAAGGCTGCAGATTTAGTTGAAACGTTAAATTCGGAGGGACCCTTTACTGTCTTTGCCCCTACAAACGATGCCTTTGCAAAACTTCCAGAGGGAACTGTAGAAACATTATTAATGTCAGAGAACAAAGGTACTCTTAGTGCCGTCTTGACCTATCATGTAGTTGCCGGTAAATTAATGGCGGCAGATGTTGTAAAAGCGATCAATGATAACGATGGGAAATTCGAGGTAACTACGGTGAACGGGGAGACCTTAACAGCACACATAATGGATGGAAAAGTAATGTTAAAGGATTCGAAAGATAATTCGGCTACAATCATTTTGACTGATGTAGCTGCAAGTAATGGCGTCATACATGCGATCGATCAGGTAGTGATGCCTTAAAAGAAACGAATAAGCTATGAGATGTTTGATATTTTAATGAAAAGGAAAAAGTGCAAACGTAAATTTTGAGTTAATTTATTCGTTAAAAAAAAGCTTCGGGAGACCGAGGCTTTTTTATTTTCTATAGATTTGAATTTATGCTTTGAACCTATCAAAGCGTAGTTTCTAAATTTCTTTTTCTACCGAATTTTTTGTTTTTAGTTTTCTCCACTCGGTTTTCAATTTCATTGAGAAATTTTTTTACCATTGCATGGGTTGTAATGTGTTTGCGCATCATGTTGTTTCAGATTTGTGGGGTACAGTTTTAAATTGGTTGAAAAGTACGAACAGATTCTGAAGAAAAATTAAAGAAATCATTGATATTCAAAGTTTAACAATTAATTAATAGAAGAATCTCTTATCATCGTTTTTCCAATGATTGATTTGCTACTATATTCTACTTTGATAAGTGTATAAATCATAGTACCTACCTTTTTTATCCAGCAATTCCTGATGTTTGCCACTTTCAATAATTTGTCCCTCTTCAATTACGAGTATTCTGTCAGCCTGTTGAATGGTACTCAATCTATGGGCAATCACAAATGTGGTTCTTTCATTCATTAAGGTTTGTAAACTTTTTTGAATAAATGTTTCACTTTCTGTATCCAGATTTGACGTTGCTTCATCCAGGATAATAACTTTTGGATTAGCGAGCAAAGCTCTTGCAATGGAAATTCGCTGCCTTTGCCCTCCGGAAAGCTTCACTCCTCGCTCTCCAATGACTGTCTCCAGTCCATCTTCAAACCTGTCGGTAAATTCATTGACATACGCTCCTTTAACGGCTTCGATTAATTCAGCTTCTGTAGCATCTGGTCTGGGAAATAAAATGTTCTCTCTAATAGTTCCTTCATAAAGAAAGTCATCTTGTAATACAACACCTAAATGCGATCTGAAGCTACTGAGATTTACATCGGCTAAATTGATTCCATCCAGTGAAACCACTCCTTTATCCGGATTTAAAAAGGTTGCAGCCAGTCCGGCGATGGTAGATTTTCCTGAGCCGGAAGAACCAACCAACGCAGTTACACTGCCGGCAGGGGCTTCAAAAGAAATATTATGAAGTACTTCCTTACCCTTATCATAGCTAAATGATACCTGGTCAAATAAGATATCTCCTTTCACATCCTCAATTTTTAGAGTTCTGAGTTTCGGATCGTCTTCTTCATCCATATTCATCAGTTCCTGTGTCCTGTCTAAACCAGCCATGGCCTCAGTCAATTGACTACCGATATTACTCATTTGTACGATAGGTGCAATCATAAATCCTAAGAAAAGAGTGAAGGATACAAATTCACCATAGGTCATTTCACCATTCATGATAAAATAACCGCCAATGCCCATAATTCCTGCCGAAGCTAAACCAAGAAGAAGTGCTGATGCACTGGTCATCATCGCAGTAGCTGTTAGACTTTTCTTCACATTTAGGAATAATTTTTCTACTCCGTCTTCGAATGTTTTTAATTCTTGACTTTCGGCGTTAAACCCTTTAATAACTCTAATTCCATTAAGTGTTTCTGTCAATCTTCCGGTCACTTCGGCATTGATTTTACCCCTGGCTCTAAAAATCGGTCTGATGTATCCAAAAGCTTTTAAAGCAATAATAGCGAAAATAGCTACAGGCAGAAGAACAAAAAGAGTCATGGTAGCATTGATCTTAAGTAAGATCACTAATGAAATGACAGAAGTCAATGAGCCCCCAATAAGTTGGACCAGTCCAGTTCCTACCAGATTTCTAACACCTTCCACATCCGTCATAACTCTGGAAACCAAAGCGCCGGATTTATTGTTGTCGAAGAAGCGTATGGGTAGGGTAAGTATTTTTTTCTGAACCTTTGCTCTTAGTAAAGATATTAAATGTTGTGCCTCTACAGACAGCAGCCTCGTCAGTGAAAATGAGCTTATGGCCTGGATAATAATCGAAATAACTACAACTACAAGAAGGAGTTTTAAAGCTCCCATATCCTGAGAGGGAATAATCTCATCGATTAAATTTTTGGTGGCATAAGGAAGGACCAGTCCTGCTAAACTTTTTAGAATGATAAGCACAAGACCAATAAATACAATTTTTTTACGAGGCCAGATAAATTCTTTAAAGGCCCAGGCGAAGGAAACGTTTTTTTTACTCATAGTTAACTGAACTGTCTAATATCAAGCCAAAATCATATTTTGTGACAAGAAGTCAGTCTGTTCAATTTAGATCCCTAAGCATACAATTAATAAGCTTTATTTACGTTTAAAGATGTAGAATTAAATCAAAATATTGCTATGAAATCACAAGTTTTAAAAATCAAAGCCTTTGCTTTAGTCCTTATTTTAGGACTTTCTTTGAGTGCATTTGGCTTAATGGAAAAGGAAAAAAGAACTTTTCTAGAAACCCACAAAGGGAGTATTTGGAAGTATGGAGAGCCTTCTGAAGGCTTAACGATCTATGCCCAAATTAACAAAACAGAAGCAGACCCTTTTAAAATTTGGGTCTACAATGTCATTGACGATTGCTATATGTATGAGAAAATGTCTGAATCTGGGACTGCCGAGGTTTTAGAGAACAAAAAAAATAAAGTACAGGTAAAAATCAAAGAGAATGCTGATGAACATGGAATTTTTACAATGACAATTAATGGCAATGCAATGAATGTTCAGTTGGATTCTTATGAAGAAGGAAAACTGGTGAAGGAGGAGAATTTTGTTTTGAACAGAAGTACTGACAAAGTAGAGGATCTTGTAGTTTGCAGAAACTAGAAAAAAGACCAAGGATATAACAACAAAAAAGAGAGCTGAAAGGTTCTCTTTTTTTGATTAACAAATCCGGAATCGCCTAAAAAGATTCTGTCTGTCTTTGTTATTGTCGAATTTCCGTTTGTAAGATGTGCAATTTTCACACCTTATTTTCGTTATATGGAATCCTAAATAAATCAAATTAAAAATCATGAAATCATATTTAACAAAATTTAAAATCGTTGCATTGGTCGCTTTTATTTCATTCTCTTTTATAGGATGTAGTGACGATGGAGATGATGACGAGAAATCATTTTTAGAAACCCATGGAGGTACCGTTTGGAAATTGGGGGAGCCTGAAGATATATTAAATATTTATGCTCAGATTAATAGTTCTGCCTCAAATCCATTTGAGTTTTGGCTTTACAATGGCTTGCTGGAGTGCTATTTGTATGAAAGTATAACGGATGATGGATCGCCGGAGGTAATTGAAGATAGAGAGAATAAGGTTGAAATCAGAATCGGTGGTGATAGTGGAGAATATGGTATTTTAACTTTAACGGTTTCCGGAAATATTTTGAGGGTAGAACTTGATAGCTATGAAGATGGGGAGCTGGTAGAAAGCGAAGCATTTGTTCTTGAAAGAACGGATGAGAGTACTGATGACTTTGAAATTTGTGCCTCATAAAGGGTGCTGTTAATTCATAAAAAAAAGAGCCTCAGGCTCTTTTTTTTATGACAAATTTTAAAACAGGTTATAAAAGGACTTATAAAAGCTTAACAAAATTTAAAGAAAAAAGAAAAATTTTCTTTTTAAATTCATGGATTGAAACGAGTTCAGGTAGCTTATGAACATTATTGTTTTGTGTTAATACTTCATTGGTTGATAAATTCTCTTGTTGTATTTTGAATAGCATAAACAATATTAGTAATTTTGTACCTGACAATAGAAACGGTTTATTTATGATGAAAAAATACGCTTTCCTTTTATTTTTTCTTTTTTGTGCAGGATTGGGCTCTTTAGCAGCTCAGGTGAGTCCTGTGGAAAATGTTGAAAGCGAATCAGCTGTCATCGATAATTTTGTGCTTAATAATGCCGTGAAAATGTATCCGAATCCGGTTCGGAATTTTTTGACCATACATTCAGAGTTTCCCGTCACCAGGGTTCAGATTTATAGTTTGTTAGGGGATCTTGTAAAGGATGAACGCGGAGACGTTGACAGGATTAATATGAGTTCGCTCAATTCCGGAATCTATATGATCAAGATTTATTCCAATCAACATTTTGTGACTAAGAAGCTGATTAAAAAATAACAGATTTCTGTTGATATTTCTTTCCTTTATATTACACATCAAATTTAGAATTACAGGTGCTCAATTGATGATTTATACTTATTTTTAACGGTAGGTGTCATCAAACAGCTATGGTGTCAGCACAGATGATAACTCGAAAGCATTAAGAATATTACTTAAATAAACCCTATGATGAAAAATGAAAAGAAAGGATTTCTATTGCCCCCAGCTGTAGGATATTCTTTTCAGGTGATCGTCTATTTGTTTGCGAATCATTTGGTGTCGTTCAGGTTTCTCTTGAGAACCATAATTACGCTGCTAATAAATGTGATTAACTGGCCTTTCAGGGTCTATGAAAAGCTGTTTATTAACAAAAAGTATAAAAGCGGGGAATTAGAAAAAGCACCAATTTTTATCATTGGTCACTGGAGAAGTGGAACAACGCATCTGCACAATATATTGTGTCAGGACAAACAAATGGCCTATGTATCTACCTTTCAAAGTGTTTTTCCGGATACCTTATTTAATAAACTGGGACGATTTATTTTTGAAGGCTTTGCCCGTATTCTGATTCCCGGAACTCGCAAGGGAGACAATGTTCAGCTCGGGACAGGCTTGCCGCAGGAAGAGGAATTTGCCTTAGGGGATAAAACGCCCATTAGTTTTTATTATTTCTGGATGTTTCCAAGATCCATACATACTTTTTTTCAGCGATGTGTTCGTTTTGCAGGTGTAAAAGAAACTGCAGTTGATGCGTGGAAGAGTGATTATAGACTCATGATAAATAAAGCATTAAAGGATAGTGGAGGGCAGCGTTTTCTGTCAAAAAACCCGCCAAATACAGGTCGTATAGAGAAAATACTTGAGATGTTTCCAAATGCAAAATTTATTCATATTCACAGGAATCCGGTTGAGGTGTTTTTGTCAACCCAAAATTTTTTCAATAAAATGCTGCCTCATTTACAATTGCAGACGATTGATGCCGAGCTGCTGACCAAAGCAATATTTGATCTATACAAAGATATTATGCATGATTATCTTGAGCAAAGCCCAAAAGTTCCGAAAGGGCAACTTGTAGAAATCTCCTTTGAGGCTCTGGAAAAAAATCCTCAGCTCAGCATAAAAACAATTTATGAGGAACTAAATGTATCAGGATATGAGAAAAGTATCGCATTTATGGAGTCCTATCTTGACAGTAAAAAAAGTTATCAAAAAAACACGCATCAGATGACCAGAGAATTACTTGCGAAGATACAATCAGAATGGGGGTTTGCGATGAAGCATTGGTCGTATGATATTCCAGCTAATATTGAATTTATTGATGAATAACTTACAAAAATATACGCTTTGTTTTTGTTTGCTCTTGACGGCTTCCTTTTACAGTCAGGAGCAATGGGAGCTGGTCAAAGAAGACCAGGGGATTCAGGTGTATACCAGATTGAATGAGGTAATGTCTTTTAAAGAATTCAAAGCTTCCATGGTGGTAACAGCGAACATGAATGATTTTCTATCGGTATTGTACGACGTGGAGGGGCTGGTGTCCTGGGGTCATAATATCGAGGAGGTAAGATTGTTGGACAGGCCCAGTGATTCGATTCAAATCTATTATGCAATAGCGAAAGCACCCTGGCCCTATAAAAATCGAGATGGTATTTATAAAAATGTATTTAGCTGGGATAAATTGCATGAAATATTAGTTGTTGATATCACCATGTTGGACAAGGAGATGGATCCGGAAAAAAAGTATGTTCGCATGGCTGGTTATGGCAACTGGACAGCCACAAAGATGTCAGGGACCGAATTGCAGATTGAATTTCAAATGCAGGTCGATCCGGGAGGTTCCATCAAGGCCTGGATGGCAAATATGTTTGTAACAGATTCTCCATATTATACCATGGAAGGAATGAGGAAAGCATTGTCAAAGAAAAAGTATCAGGGAAAATCCTATGAGCTTTTATCTAATTAATAGACTATTCAACAGGTTTTAGATTTTCAACAGTAAATACCTCATCATCAATACCCTGATCGAATTTGATTTCTGTCAGAATGATTCCGGTAGAGTGTTCTTTTTTAAGGTTGGTCATTAGTACTTCTTCAGCATACCAGTAGTTACCTTGCTTTTTATAGGAGTAGGTGGCATTCTTAAAATAATCCTTATTCTTATCGAAATATTCCATTTTCACTGGGTAAAGATGGGTTTTATCAAGAAAAACAATAATTTTGGAATAACGGGATTTGGTCGATTTAGGCATTAATTCCAATTGATGCATTTTGTCATCCGGAGAAGATAAGATCCTTGGAGTAAAGCGTTCGCCATAAGAGCTTCCACTCATGTCTTCATAGGAAAAATCGGTACCGGTAAAAGCCTGACTTTTGCTTAGAAGAGTTACTTTCACTGCCTTTTTGAAAGCTGGCATATAGAGCCAGATAATGTCATCTGGCAATGAAAGTGTTGCAATTCCTATTTGTTTTTCTGGCGCCGTGTATCGGTATAATTTATGATATTGTCCTTTCTGCATCATGACAGCCTCTCGCACTTTTTCTTTACCAGTCTTATCTTTTAAAACCATTTTCACATTGGCTTCTTTGTCTTTAGGGGCAGACATGAGTTGATCCATACCAGCCAACAGTGAAGCAGCGCTTTGAGCATGCAGATGATCAGCGTAACATAAAAGCACAAAGAAAAGAAAAGCCGCCTGAAGTTTATTTATTTGATTCATTTACTGTGTTTTTTTGTGAAGGATAATGATGATTGCCGGAAGCAAGGTCATGGCTCCTAAGCTTGAACTGAACATACTGATGGCAATTAATATGCCAAAATACTGGAGGGGAACCATGTCGGAAAAAACCAATACAAGAAAGCCAGCAGACACCGAAACTACATTAATGATAATGGCATTTCCACTAATCAATAATGATTTTGTAATTGCCTGCTTCAGATCTTGACTCTTTTCATAGATTTCATTGAAATGCGAAATAATATGTATGGAATAATCGATTCCAATTCCCAAAGCAACACTGGCTACCAGTACCGTGGCTATGTTTAATGAGATGCCTGTGATTCCCATAAGCCCAAATAAGATGATAATGGCAGCAAGAATAGGCAGGGATGCCAGCAGACCGTTTTTTAAGGAACGCAACATTAAACCAACAATAATAATGACAAAAATTATCGCAATAGAAATACTGCCTAACTGGCTATTAATTAAGCTCCGGTCCATAGTGATATCAACAAATGGCATCCCGGTAATTTGAATTTCACAGCCTTCTCTTGAATTCTGGTCAATAAATTCGTCCATGTATTTTGCGAACGCAATCTTAGCGTCGTTATCGGGTGATTTGAATTTTGAAATGATAATTCCTTCTTGCAAATCTTCACTGACAAAGCGCTGCATTACTTCGTTTCCATCAAGTAAAAACCACATTTGCTCAACCATGGCCAGGTCTTCCGGAACGGTCCTCTCTCCCATAATGGCAAGGTTAATTTCTGAAATTAATTTAGCGACGGACATTGATGTGTAAATGTCAGGGCTTTGTTCCATGTAATTACTGGTTTCCATCATGGTTTTTAAAACCTCCGGATCCTGCATATTTCCCTTGAAATGAACAAATACAGGTTTAGTGCCTCCAAATTTTTCAACCATGATTCGTTCAGCCTCCCGAGTAGGGTTCCCTTTCTTGAAATACTCCTGAATGTCTACACTTCGCTGAATGGACAAAATACCAGTAAGGCTGATAAGGATGGCAACGAGCCATAAGCTTAATATCAGTTTGGTTTTTGTAAATAAGAGCTTACTTAATGGGATCAATAACTTGTTTTCAATTAAAGAATGATTCGATTTTGTTGTTGAACTTTCTGATGCACGAATGGGTAAGACAGCTAGTAAGGAAGGGGCAAAAAACAGGGCCATCAAACAGGCCACAAATGTTCCCAGGGCCGTGAACAATCCGAAATCGACGATCATGTCTAAATAGGCACCAAAAACAAAGGAAACAAATCCAATCACTGTGGTTACAGCTGCCAGAATTACCGGAATCATAATATAGGCCAATGCCGTAGAAATACTGTTCTGTGTACTAAATTTTCTCTCTTGATTCACCCGGTTTACCACATGTATTGTATAAGCACTACCAATGGCCAGGAGGATGATGGGAATATTGTTGGAGATCATGGACATGGAATAGCCCAGTAAGGACATCATCCCAAGGGACCAAACAATTGCGATAACTGCCGAAAGAAGCGGTAGGACAACTCCCTGCAATGACCTGAAACTGATAAAAAGTATGATGGCTATCAACAGAAAAGCTATGGGAAGCAATAGGGTTAAATCACTGCGCATCAATTCAGCGATATAGGTAATCAGCATCGGAGATCCTATGTAATACAGTTTTTCGGGAAGTTCTAAAGCTGTTGTTTTCTGAATGACTTCGCTGGCAACTGCATTCACATTGGCATCGTCTTCCAGTGTAAAAACCACAAGACAGGAGGTTTCATCTTCTGATACGATGGAACCTTTATACATGGCATTGTTCGCAATATTTTGTCTTAATGCATCAAAGGCTTCGTCTGAATTGGGTAATTCGTACTCATCTACCAATCGACCAATTTCAATACCGGCATCACCACCTTTGATGTTTATGATATTACTAAGACTGGAGACTGAGGAAATACCCTCAATTTTCGAAATGGTATCGGTTAAGGCCCTAATGTGTTCTATCACAGAAGTCTGATAAATATTGTCGGTTTCCAGAATAACAATTCCCATTCTGTTTCCGCCAAAATTCTGACCTATTTTTTTTAGTAATACAGCATGTTTGTCATCATCTGGTAAAGAGCTTAATACATCTGCATCAATAGTGAGTTTGCCAACCTGAATTCCAAAAAAAGCAGTGAGAAAAACAACGGTCAAAATGATGAGCCATCTTAATTTGATAATGGTTTTGGAAATTTGATCGACCTTCACAAGCTTAAGGATTCAATAGATGTGCTAATTTAATAATTTTTAAACTCAAAAATGCGTCTTAGGAGTTGTCAATTTCTTTGATGATTTTTGCTGGATTCCCGGCAACAACCACATTTGATGGCACATCTTTATGCACCACGGCGCCTGCGGCAATTACAGCTCCGTTGCCAACAGAGACTCCAGGGTAAATAATGGCGCCTCCACCAATCCAGACATCATCTCCAATACTTATGGGTTTGGCATATTCCAGCCAGGACTTTCTGGTCTTGGCGTCTAAGGGATGGGTCGCGGTATAGATCTGTACATTTGGCCCTACCAGCACGTGGTCACCAAATTCAACTTTCATTACATCCAGAATGATACAATTGAAATTGAAAAATACATTCTTGCCCGTATGAATATTATAGCCATAGTCGCAATAGAAAGGAGGTTCAATCCAAAGTCCTTTTCCGGCATTTTCTAGTAATTCATAGAGTAATTTTCTGCGCTCCTTTTTATTCTCGTCAGAAAGCTGGTTTATTTTTTGAAATAGTATCCTGGCACGATGCCTTTCTTCAACCAAAACAGTATCGTTTGGATTGTATAATTCTCCGGAAAGCATTTTGGATTTTTCTGTCACGCTGAATATGTATTTGGTTATTTGCGAATCAAATATAATAAATTAAGTTGTCTACCAAATGCTACTGAAAAGGGAATCTTTAGGTAACGATCCCTGGCTTGTCATCAACAATTGATATCAAGTCCTTCAACGTTGAATGTTGCTTGTAAGCTAAAAAAGCTATAAAAAGAGCTACCACAGCGATGGTCAGATATCCGTTAAAAGAAAGATTGAAAGCCCCAGACAACAAAATATATAAACTCCCTGCCACCCATGCTGCATCCAGTGAAACGATACTGTTTACCAGTATCTTTTTAAAGCGTTTGCTAAGGGCTGTAAAAAGCACAAAACCAGCGAAGAACAGTAAATTAATTCCGATAATCGTAAATATCAATGGCTGAGTAATATGAAAAAAATCACTGAGCTCTATATTAAAAATGAGCATGCATGCACCACAAAAAAAAGAGAAACAACTATTGATCAAAAGGTATTTTTTAAGTGCCATAATTATAGATTAAAATCGGTGAAGTATATAATCAGCAAAATAATTTTGGCTATCAGTCAGTTTGGCTCTAATCTCAAAATCCGTCTTGTCCAAAATTTTATCCAGGATCTCATCATTGTATTTTCTCGAGATTTCGGTTTGTAATTTTTCTCCTTTTTCAAACGAAAAGGTTTTTCCAATTTCATTGATAGGGATTTCCTGATCAATGAGACTTACCAGATAACTTTTTGCAATGCCTTCCTCAATAGTATATTCTGGGGCATGATGAAAAGTCGATAAATCAAAATCACCTCCCAGTTCATTGTTAATTCTGGACAACAGATTTAGATTGAACGCTTTTGTAATGCCATGTGGATCATTGTAGGCAGGTTTCACCAACGCTTCAGATTTAATCAGATCAACTCCTAAAATAAGTTTATCACCTGTCTTTAGGTGTGCCCCGATCTGATAAATAAATGATGCTGATTGTTCATCAGAAAGATTGCCAATATTTGATCCCAGAAACAGGATTACTTTTGGGTGGTTATTCTCTTTCAGTGTTTTTAGGACACCGAAATAATCACCTTGTTGCTTTCTTACTTTCAATGAGGGAAATTCATTCTTTAAATCTGCTCCTAAAGAATCGAGAGCCGATTGTGAAATGTCGATGGGAACATAATTAAAATCATAACTCCCGTACAACAAGGCTCTTAATAATTCTTTTGTTTTTGTACCATCTCCTGCGCCTAATTCAATCAGGTCAAACATAGTATTTGTGTTCACTTCCATGGCTTGAATAATTGCCCGATGTTGTTTTTGAAATATTTCGAATTCTGCTCTTGTGGGGTAATATTCGGGCATGTTCATGATTTCCACGAATAAGGCATCACCCGTTTTGTCGTAAAAGTATTTTGAAGGAATACTTTTAGGAACTTGACTTAAGCCAAGTTCTACGTCCTTTTTAAATTGATCATTCATTATTTTACGAGTCTTATTCCGGTAAACTGCCATTGAGCATTTGAGTGGAAAAAATTTCTATATGATTTGCGACTATGGCCTTTGCTGGTGGCAACTGAAGCCCCTCTTAGTACCATTTGATTTGACATAAATTTGCCATTGTATTCCCCAACAGCTCCAGGAGCTATTTGGAATCCAGGATAGGGGAGGTAGGCAGAATTGGTCCATTCCCATCTGCTGCCCCAAGAAATTTCATCAGCCGCAGCTTCCCATTCAAATTCAGTAGCCAGCCTCATGCCTTTCCATGAGGCAAAAGCCATGGATTCATAAAGTGAAATATGAGTTACAAAGTCTTCGGGATCAATAGGTTTAAAACCTTTCGTTGTGAAGTTCATCCATCCCTGTGCCGTTTTTCTCCAATAAAGAGGTGCCTTGATATCCTGACTGTTAACCCAGGCCCAACCCTCATCAAGCCAGTGATGAAAGTTCGCATATCCACCATCTTCAATAAACTCTATGAACTCAGCATTTTTTACAAGATTTTTCGAGATTTCGAAGGACTCCAGGTAGACCTTGTGCCTGTTGAGTTCATTGTCAAAGCAAAAACCAGTGCCTTTATGACCTATTTCATAGATACCTTCCTTGATTTTTTTCCATTCTGCAGGACTTCCTTTGGATTCTGAAGTAGCCGAAAAATCCTTATGTTGGAAGTTAAAAGGATTCAGAAAAAGAGCATATTTTAAATCGCTTTGCAATAACTCCTGGTGCTGCTCTTCGTGCTGCAGGCCTAAAATGACCAGCGCTATTAGTTTTTCATCGGTATGATTCTCAAGGAGCTTGCACATATGTTGATCGACATAGTCTCGGTAATTAAAAACTTCCGACACATAGGGTCTGCTCAGCATTCCTCTGTTGTTTCTTGCCACTCTTTCGCCCAGGGTGTTGTAATAGCTGTTGAAGAGATAGGCAAACTGCTCATTGAATACAGCAAAAGTCGGTAGGAACTTTTGTAAAATCATGGTCTCAAAAAACCATGTAGTATGCGCCAAATGCCATTTCACAGGACTGGTAAACTCTGCCCCTTGTAAGTTGAAATCTTCAGATTCCAGATCTTGGCAGAGGTTCAGAGTGTGTTGACGCGTACGGGAATAATAGTCTAAAATAGAGGTCATATTGGGGGACTGATAAAGCATGTTCAAAATAAGGAATTAATCCTATTTGACAAAGTTCGAAAAAAATAAAGCACTTCTCTTGTCAGAAAAGGCCATAATATTTAACAATCAGCTCAAGTCCTTTAAAATGAAACTACAGCGATTGTACTTGAAGGAATCTGTCAGGTTTTCTGCCTCGAAAACTTTCTTATTATGACACGTGTTCCTTTGTCATAATTCACATAACTCCAGGCCCAATTCATAAAGACAACCATTCTGTTTCTAAAATCTACCAATAGCATGAGGTGTACAAACATCCAGATAAACCAACCTATGATTCCGCTGACCTTAAAATGAGGTAGGTCCACAACGGCATGATTTCTGCCTATGGTCGCCATTGTTCCTTTATCATTGTAGTTGAATTTCAACATTTTTTGCCCTTTCGACACTCTATTGAAATTTTTTGCCAGCTGCTTTCCTTGCTGTTCCGCAACAGATGCTAACATTGCATTACCGTTGGGGTATCTTGTTGATTTAATAAAAGCGACATCTCCTATGGCATAAACTTCATCAAGATCATCGATTCTATTATAAGAGTTCACGCAAATTCTATTACCTTGTATGATGTGTTCTTTGGAAATTCCTTCCGGAAAATGACCTTTGATGCCGGCTGCCCATATTAAGGTTCTTGATTCAAAATTCTTATCTTCAGTAATGGCTACGGCTCCGTTATAACTTTTCACACGAGTGTCTAGCCATACATAAATACCTCTTTTTTTAAGATATTTCTCTGCTTTTTCAGAAGCTTCTTCGCTCATACTGGCCAATACTCTCTTATCGGCTTCTATGATATTGATCTGCATGCGTCTGATGTCGAGATCCGGGTAGTCATTGGGCAATACGTGTTCCTTTAATTCGGCCAAGGATCCGGCAACTTCAATCCCGGTAGGTCCGGCACCAACGATGACAAAATTCATTAAACGCTCCCGTTCCTCTAGATCTGAAGTGTTTAGAGCTTCTTCAAAATTCTGAATGATAAGGCTTCTGAGATTTAAAGCTTCAATAACATCCTTCATAGGCATGGCGAACTTTTCAATGTCTTTCATACCGAAAAAATTTGAACTGGCACCGGTTGCAATAATTAATTTGTCATATGTAATCTCTCCGATGGATGTATTCACTTTTTTATTCTCAGCGTCGATGGAGGTTGTTTTTGCCAATCTAAAAAAGAAATTCTTTTTTCCCTTAAATATTTTTCTAATAGGGTAGACAACAGAATCAGGTTCAAGCCCGCTGCTCGCCACCTGGTATAATAAGGGTTGAAAGGTGTGGTAATTTCTTTGATCGATTAAAACAACCTGATAATTATTTCCATTTATCTTCTTACAAAATTTAAGTCCTGCAAAGCCACATCCTATAACAACAATTCTGGGTAGATCAATTTGAGGGATGTTCATACGTCTTTGTTTTAAGCTATTGTATTTTTGAATTGAGCCAGTCATTTTGTTTCAGCATGGCTTTTTTTGAAGGTTCCGACAGCAACAGGGTTTTATAACTGTTGTTCTTTTCCAAGATCATTTCGGTTTTATATTGAATGCCATATCGATTGTAAATCACCTTTAATTGGTCGCCAATTTCATAGTTTAAGAAAAAGTCGTTCGGACTTAGTTTGTTATTGGTAAGTTTCCCATCGATAGACACGATTTCATCTTTTTTAGAGAGGCCTGCCTTATAGGCCGATGAACCGATCAAGGGATTTGAGCTAATCAGCCATTTGTTTTTTATTTGTTGAATACTGGCGCCAAAGCCTGGTTTTTCTTCATGTTTCATGGCAAATTCTATGCCTACTGATTCCAGAAGAGAGGCATAATCAGGCATGTTACTTTGATAAATATAATCGTTAAAAAAGCGATTGCTAAAAGATACAGATACGTAGGTTGATAAGGCCAGTTGAAGGTCTTTGACAGCATAGGGAATTTCATTTTTGCCAAAATCCTGCCAAACAAGCTTCATAAAACCATCGAGTGATTTGTTTTCATCCAGGTTTCTAAGCTGTAAATCAAGTGCGAGACCCAATACACTGCCATAGGAATAATAGGAGATAAAAGTGTTTTCCCAATTAACCTGGTCAACCGCAGTTGCTGCATCTACAAATGGAGCTTGATAGCTCATTTCAATGGGGTTGAAAAAAGCACGTGCCGGCGAATTCCAAACATAATTCAAGGTTTTGGACAAGCTTTTGGCATAGTCTTCTTTTGAAATAATACCGCTTCTGCAAAGTACCAGATTGGTGTAGTAACTTGTAAAGCCTTCAGCAAACCATAATTCACCAGACATATTTGCTTCTGTAAAGTCAAATGGTTCGAGTGATGCGGGCCTAATTCTTTCTACATTCCAGCTATGAAAGAATTCATGTGCCACCGTTCCAATATTTTCTTTGTCACCACCTTCCTTTAATGATTTTAAATCGGTCAGAATGGTTGAGTTTCTATGCTCCATGCCGTCTCCGTCAATATTTTTAAGATAACATGCTAAAAATGTATAGCTGCCAAAATCGAACTCAGGAAGTTCTCCAAAAACAAGCACTTCTTCTTCTACAATACGTTGCACGTTTTCAAAATAATGTTCAAAACCCTCATAATCCGTCGCCTGGTGTAAAACAAAATTGATTTGATACTCTTTTCCTTTTGAAGTCATGTTAAAACTTTTGACCTTATGATTGCTTATTTCAACGGGACTGTCCATAAAATAAGCCAGGTCAGGCGCAAAATAGTCGTTACCTGAAAGATGTTTCAACTGAGTAGCTATTTTCCAGTCAAGGTCTGTTCTTGGCTGAAATTTAATATGGATCGGAGTATTTTCAAATTGTTGAGAAAAAATAAAAGTGGCTGGAATATTCAAATGGGCATGAGATTCGTCTATTTGAGAATAGGTGCCATCTCCGTGATTCGCAAATAAAACATAGCTTAATTGTACGTGACCATTATGACCTGTAATGTTCCATTGATAGGGGTTAGGTCTTAGAACTTCCAATTCATTACCCTTTTCATCATACGCTTTAAAGGCATAAACGTTTTTTGCAAATTCATGAATGGCATAACGCCCCGGAGATGTTCTGCTCATTCTTACTTTTAAAGTGTCTGTTTGAATGCTGTCAAAAACCACATCGATCTCGGCTTCATGATGTCCAGCATTTTTAAAAGATATCTCGTATTGAATTTTGGACTGAGAATGAAGAGTTCCTATCGCAAACAGGCATAGCAATGTCAAGTAGTGAAATAATTTCATTGATTTTGGCGGCAAAAATTGGCAGGTAAATATATTCAATATTATTGCAAATTCATAGAAGTCGTGGCATTAAAAGGGTATAGAAAAAAGAGATACCTTTGCAGCATATGAAAAACGGAAAAATCAATACGTTAAAGGTCGTTTCAATTGACGACAAAGGCTATCAGTTACAGAATGAGAAAGGACAGGAAATATTTCTTCCTTTAGAAGAACTCCAAACTAAAGCAGAAGAAGGAGCAGAGGTAGAGGTTTTTATTTATAAGGATCGAGCAAGAATGATCACGGGAAAATTGCCTTCAGTACAGGTAGATGAATTTGCATTTTTAACTGTGAAATACTTAACCGAAGCAGGTGCCTATGTAGATTGGGGTTTGGATAAAGATTTGTTTGTACCTAAGGAGGAGCAAATGGAGGACTTACAGGAGGATAAAACCTATTTGATTTTTGTATTTGAAGATGAGGATACAGGTGTGATAAGAGGTTCTCAGCGCGTTGAGGATTTTGTTTTTTTAGATGAAATAGATGTGGCCAGAGGAGATGAGGTTCGTTTGCAGTTGTATCGTGAAAGTGACCTTGGAATTAATGCTGTGATAAATAATATGTACCAGGGATTAATTTTCAGGTCTGACATTCACAAAGAGGTCCATGTTGGTGAGGAGCTAACTGGTTATGTGAAGAAAGTGAGAGATGATGGAAAGATTGATGTAATGCTTGAACCATTGGGTTATAAAAAAAGTGTTGATTCAAATACCGACCTCTTGCTAAAAGCCATCACAGAAGGTGCCGGGTTTTTAGCCTTGACGGATAAAAGCAATCCCGAAGAAATCAAGAGAATTTTAGGATTAAGCAAAAAGGCCTTTAAGCGTGCAGCAGGTCATCTCTATAAAAGTAAATTGATAGAAATTCGTCAGGACGGGCTTTATATTGTCAAAAAATAAACGAGTGATTTACACCAAAGGGTTCATCCACTTGAATTGATGTTTTGTGTCTGGAACAACGATTCTTTCGGCAATGCGCTCCATACGTTCTGGTAATTTCATCAAATAAGCTCTGGCCTTTTCAGCTTCAGCAGTCAATCCTGAAATTTTATCAATTTCCCAAGCCTTATTCAGCTTCCTCATAATGTCTACATAGTCAAAACTTGTGTAAACTCCGGCTCTTTGAGCAACTTCTGAAAACCTGTCAAACAAACTACCTTTGGCTTCAAAAGATTCTCTCAAATGCATCGCTGGCATTGTGATTTTTAATTTCATCATATCAAAGTAGGCCAGCATCATTTCGCTTGGATCTACCTTGAATATTTGACGAACAAATTCAGTATAAGCCTTGTGGTGCCTCATTTCATCACCAGCAATTATCTTACACATCTTACCCAGATTTTTCATACCTGCTTTTCTGGCTATTTTGGCTACGTTATTATGCGAGACATAGGTAGCTAATTCCTGAAAACTGGTATAAACAAAATTCTTATAAGGATCTCTGGAGGTGCCAATATCAAATCCGTCTGCTATCAAATGCTGGGTAGTTACCTCAACTTCTCTCATATTGACTCTTCCGGAAAGATAAATGTATTTGTTGAGAACATCACCGTGTCGGTTTTCTTCAGCAGTCCACATTCTGATCCATTTTGCCCAGCCATTATCTCCCTCTTCTTCATGCTGTGATATGCCATCAAGGTCCATCAACCAGGATTCATAGGTAGGTAATGCTTCTTCAGTTATCATATCCCCAACCAGAGAAATCCAGAAATCATTGTCAAGATCTTTAGAGAGTTCCCTAATTTCTTCAACCTCATGCATAAAATTAGCAGACTGAGGATTTGGAAGAAAATCTGAAGGCTGCCAGATTTTTTCCGGTGGAATCAAATAATCGGTCAGAAAGCCATCAACATTTTTTTCCAGTGTTTTCATTACTTCCTTACGTATATTATTAATAGACATCCTAAATTGGGTTTAATATGAGATGCGAAGGTAATTAGTTTTTATCAAAATCGCCTATTAATTGTGAAATCTGCATAAATATTTGATACTCATCGCATAAAATGAAAAATTCTCATTCAATTCTCAATAGCTAAGTTGGAAATCATATTGAAAAATCCTATTTTAGACGACCAAACCTGAACTTCTCATATATGTTTCTGACCATTTTAGTTGGCCTTGTTGTAATTGGAATAACTGTTGTAATTCAAGGCTATGGAACCATTTATTGGGTACGTAGGTTTGATCATAAAAGAGATTTACAACCCAAGACTTATCTCAGAAAAAACGGATTAAAACTGTTAATCACAACATCCATATTTTTAATTTTCATTCATTTATTTCAAGCAGCTATCTGGGCACTTGTTTACATGTTACTTCCTGGCGTAACAGAGTTTGAAACCTTTGAGAAATCGATGTATTTTTCCTTGGTAACCTTCACAACTTTGGGCTATGGTGAAATAACCATA
This sequence comes from Lutimonas sp., assembly GCF_051011215.1. Taxonomy (NCBI): domain Bacteria; kingdom Pseudomonadati; phylum Bacteroidota; class Flavobacteriia; order Flavobacteriales; family Flavobacteriaceae; genus Lutimonas; species Lutimonas sp. Next base: position 18,884 of record NZ_JBPCUJ010000081.1, on the reverse strand, counting down.
TCTTCAGCCAACAGAATACTGGCGGGCCTGGAAGCGATCAATGGAATAACACTGATAGGCTGGTCTACCGCATTTATGTTTGCGATATTTCAGGAATTAATGAAAGAGGGAAAAAAAGAAATGAAAGGGAAGTGATTGGATAACTATTTGCGATGCTATGGAAAAACAAACGAAATCTATAAAAAAAGTAAGTTTTATTGTCTTAATAATTACTGCTTTATTTTTTGTGTGGTATGTGAGCGCCGATCGGCATACACCATATACAGATCAAGCGAGAATTCGTGGTTTAATAACTCCTGTAAGCCCCAGGGTGTCTGGGTTTGTTACTGAAGTACATGTTCAATTACATTCACGGGTCAAGGCGGGTGATGTCTTATTTCAGTTAGACAGAAGACCTTTTGAAATTGCAGTTGAAATTGCAGAGGCCGGAATAGATAATACCACACAATCGGTTGCTGCAAGTACAGCTTCTGTAAAATCTTCAGCTGGTAAATTAGGTGTGGCCAAGGCCCAGCTCGACAGAGCTCAAAGAAATTGGGATAGAGTGCAGCGAGTAATGAAAGAAAATGAAGGAGCTCTTTCGGAGTCAGATAAGGATCAGGCGGAAACAGCTTTGCTACAGGCAACGGAACAGGTCGCTTCGGCTGAAGCCAGTCTGGAAAGAGCCAAACAATCTTTGGGAGTGTCAGGACCTGATAATCCGAAAATCAGGAGAGCAATACAGAATTTAGAACATGCTCAGTTGGATTTGGAGTTCTCAACAATAGTAGCTCCTACAGATGGTGTTATAGAGAGTTTTGAAGTAGATCTGGGTTACTATGCTTCAGCTGGTCAACCTATAACAACCTTAATTTCTAGTTCCGATGTTTGGATTCAGGCAAATTTAAAAGAGAATAATTTATCGAAAATGAAAATTGACAATGAAGTCGAGTTTGTTTTGGATATTGCTCCGGGAAAAATTTTTAAGGGTAAAGTAAGAAGTCTCGGATTTGGTGTGGCGACAGATCAAACCAATAAAGGTGGCTTGCCTTCCATTTCAGAAAAAAAAGGATGGCTTCAGGACCCTCAAAGATTTCCGGTTATCATCAGTTCTGATGATGCAGAGGTAAAAGATCTATATCGTTTGGGAGGACAGGTGGATGTGGTCGTTTATACAGGGGATAACTCCCTGTTAAATGCTATTGCAGGTTTTAGGTTATGGTTAATATCTAAATTATCCTATGTTAGGTAAATTGAGAATTAGAGCCCTTTTTTCCATTAATTGGAAGCCAATGATACCCATGTTGAGGTATGTTCTTGGCTCCTGTTTTATTCTTGGGGTAACCTCACTATTGAATTATGACCTGGCCTATTTGACTTCTGTTTTAGCCTTAGGTTATATGGCCCCAGGTGCGAAACCTTTGAGTTTTAAGGAAGGTGCAGGTTTCTTGGTTTTTTTAACGCTAATGACAGGGTTGACCGTGATCTTCACGGAGATGTTTTTGGAATATGCCATGGTTTTTATGCCCTTACTTTTATTAACCTTGCTTTGGCTTTACTATACAGACAGGATGCCAATGATGTTAAAATTATTCGCCTTGGTAAGTTTGGTGCTTATTCCTTTTGTTTCGATTGATGGTGGGGCCATTGGTAGTTATGTGGCTTCAAAATTAGTTTTTAATGCCTTCATGGCCATTGTGCTTTCTCAATTGGTTTTTTTGATATTTCCTTTATCAGAAGCAGATGTGCCATTTGAAAAGAAAAAGCAAAAAGCAGCAAAACAGTCCGAACGTGAGCGGTATAAATATGCAGTTAATATCATCCTGATTTTATTACCTGTTTTTATTGTATTCTATATGTTCAAATTGTCCTCGAGTTCTCTTGTGATAATTTTTATCGCTATTTTATCGGTGAGTCCGGCATTAGCAAAACCAAAAGTAGGACTGGTAATGATCGTTGCCAATATTTTGGGTGGTCTATTTGGTGTATTGGCATATCAGTTGCTGATTGTCGTTCCCAATTTTGTTTTTATGATTTTGGTTTCATTATGTATCGGGTTGTTCTTTGGAAGTCACCTTTTTTCAGACAGTAAATATGCATCGATCGCGGGAAGTGGATTCTCAACTTTTCTATTGATTCTTGGCTCAGTAACTGCCTCCGATGCAGAAGCAGGCAGTAAAGTTTGGACCCGAGTTGTTCAGATATCAGCGGCCGTAATATATGTGGTTATTGCTTTTGGAATTTTAAACCGGATTTTAAATGAGAAAATGGCAAAAGTATCATGAAGAAGATAATAACATATGGTTTGTTACTTTTCTTGGTAAGCTTTCTGGCTTTAAACCTTGGAAGTTGCAAAGTTGGGGAAGATTATGAAAGGCAAATGATGCCTGGTCCGGAAACATACAGGCAGGAATTTCCAAAAGACAGTAGTATTTCCAATTTACCCTGGTGGCAATTGTTTAATGATACAATTCTTGTCGATCTGATCCATACGGCACTGGTGAACAATAAAAGTATACAGGTGGCGATTTCACGAATTGAAGAATCTCGATTGCAGATAGAAATAGCCAAGGCCGATTATTATCCGGCGATTGGATATAATGCCTACGGTTCAAGTCTTGCCAATTCAGAAGTTTCGGGCTTGTCAAATCAAGCAGGTGGAGGAATTAATGTGTCGTATACAGTTGATCTCTGGCAAAAGATAAAAACCATGAATAAGATTGCCTTACAGAATTATTTCGCGACGGAAGAGGCATATAAATCTCTTAATATAAGTATAATAGCCTCTATGGCAAGTGCCTATGTCTCTTTGAGGGATATTGATAATAGAATTCTCATTGCTGAAAAGACGGCTGTTAATTTTCAGGAGAATCTTGATGTGATGCAGGCCAGGTTTAATGCAGGTTTTATCAGTGAAGTTGATCTTTCTCAATCGAAAATTCAATTAAGCGAAGCCTTAACAGCACTTGAGATTTTTGGTCGATCAAGGGGGCAAATCGAAAATGCCATTAGTGTTTTAATGGGGACTGCCCCAACAAGTATACCTCGTGGTTTGCCTTTGTATGAGCAGATTACCATACCAGAAATCCCTGTTGGTCTGCCCTCTGAATTGATAGACAGAAGGCCCGATATCAGACAGGCTGAAAGAAGGTTGCATGCCCAGACTTTAAGGATTGGCGTTGCTGAGGCACTGAAGTACCCTTCCTTGACCTTAAGTTTAGATATGGGAGCGCAACTGGTAAATCCATCATTTTTGTTCGCAGATTTGGGAGCCCAGCTTTTAGGTCCTATCTTTAATGCTGGTAGATTGCAAAGAAATGTAGAAATCGAAGAGCAAAGAACAAAACAACTATTGCTTGATTATGAGAATTCTTATTTATTCGCATTACAGGAGGTAGAAGATGCGATGATTGCAGTTGAAACTTACAGAAGAGAGTACGACCTTAGAAATCAACAGATGGAGATGTCCACCAAGGCCTCGCAACTTTCATGGGTACGCTATGACGGAGGATTGACAAGCTATTTAGAAGTCCTTAACCTTCAGACGTCTCAATTTAACGCAGAATTAAAGGCTTCTGAAGCTTTTAAGAATGAAATAACCTCGATTATAAATTTATATCAGGCTCTGGGAGGAGGCTGGTATGTTGATATAGAGGATGTAAAAGAATTGAATTAATATAAAACCTTGACATAATGAAAAATACAGAAACGAAAGCCCCCATTGATGTTTTCATCAAAATTGTACTCTTGTCACTTTTACTGGTATGGAGTTTTTTTATCATACGACCTTTTGTGACCCTTATGGTCTGGGCGATTATCGTAGCAGTTGCCCTTTATCCATTTTATCAAAAGTTGCTGAAGCTGACGAAAGGAAAAAAGAAGGGGATCGTTACATCTCTTTTTATACTGGTACTTGTGGCATTAATTATTGTGCCCACAATCAGTTTGACAGGATCTGTAATTGATTCCGGCCAGGAGGTTTATCAAAGTTTTGATGAAGGGTCTTTAAAGGTACCACCGCCTGCAGATGGAATCAAAGAATGGCCGCTTGTTGGTGAAAAGTTACATGCAGCCTGGTCGAATGCATCCACTGATCTGGAAAATTTTATTGTGAAATACAAAGATGAGATTCAAAACTCGTTAGGCTGGTTTTTCAGTAGTTTTGCAGGATTAATGGGGTCAGTTTTTTTAGGCCTTTTTGCGTTGATAATTGCAGGAGCATTTATGTCATCTGCTGATGCCGGCTATCAATCCGGTGTTGATTTTGCCAACAGGCTTGTTGCGGGTAAAGGAAAAGAATTTATGGACATGTGTGTGAGTACCATCAGAAGTGTTGTAAAAGGGATTTTATTAGTGGCTATTATTCAGGCGGTTCTGGCATACCTGGGCTTTCTGGTTATTGGCTTACCGGCGGCAAGTCTTTTTGCCTTGCTGGTATTGATTTTTGCGATTATTCAACTTCCTCCATTAATTGCGATGATTCCCGCGATTGCCATTGTATTTTCTTATGCCGAATCAACGCCTGCTATTATATTTTCAATATACGCGGTCATCGTTTCAATGTCGGATAGTTTTTTAAAGCCGATACTTCTTGGGAAAGGACTACAAACTCCAATGCTAGTTATATTGATCGGTGCCTTAGGAGGAATGATGTTGCAAGGAATTTTAGGCTTGTTTATCGGTCCGGTTGTCTTGGCCTTAGGATTTCAATTGTATACGACCTGGGTGGGACAAGGAGCTGAAAAAGTAAAGGAAGAAAAAGTTGTTGAAGAATGAATTAGATACATCTATAAAAATAAAAGCTCCCTTTTGAGGAGCTTTTTTTATGCGATATTATCAGGTTCTTCCAGGTCGTGTAATTCGTCCAGTTGTTTCAATAATTCGAATGTTTTTTTGGCTTCAGTTTCATCAACAATACTTATTGCGGCCCCCACATGCACCATCACGTATTGACCTACAGTGGCTTCCGGCACCATGGTAAGACTGACTTCTTTGATGATTCCATCAAAAGAAACTCTGCCGACTCTGAATATTTCATCAAGTTCGGCCGTTATCTCAATTAGTTGTCCTGGTATAGATAAGCACATCTTTTCTTTCTTATAGTTGGGTTTTTTCTTTGATGGCAGCTTGTTCATTTTTGAGCCATTGGTACCAGAGCTCCATACCTTCTCCTTTCGTCGCTGATACTTCAAAAAATTCCAGTGAAGGATTGACCTGCAAAGCGTAGGTTTTTAATTTGTTGATGTCAAAATCAAGATAGGGCAGCAGGTCTGTTTTATTGATAATGCAAACATCAGAACTTAAAAACATGTCGGGATATTTTAAAGGCTTGTCTTCACCTTCTGTGGTGCTGATGATAACGACTCTTTTATTTTCTCCCAAATCGAACATGGAAGGACAAACCAGATTTCCAACGTTTTCTATCATTAAAATCGAACCTTCCAAAGGAGCCAATTGCTTAACGGCATTGTGCACCATATCGCTTTCCAGATGGCATCCCTTGCCTGTATTTATTTGAATCACCGGTACATCAAGTGCGTCAATTCGATTCGCATCCTGCAAGGTTTGCTGATCACCTTCTATCACGGCAAAATCAAGTTGGTCTTTGAGGTCTGTCAACGATTTTTCAAGAATACTTGTTTTTCCTGAACCAGGCGAACTTACCAGGTTTAACACGAATAAATCTTTGGCTTCAAAGTACCCCCTGTTTCTTGAAGCCATAAGGTCATTCTGCTGCAGAATATCCTGCTCAACTTCGATAACAGTTTTTTTTAGGTGCTCCTGTTGATGTTCATGCTGATGGCCATGATCATGTGAATGCGCGTGTGAGTGCTCATGATGATGATGGTCATCATGGGAATGATGGTGATGTTCATGAAGAACAGATCCAGGTTTTTGAATGGACACATGCCCCTCTGGGCTGCCACAACCGCAGGTTCCGCACATAGAAATTAAGTTTTGAATTTATCCAAATATAACGGTTTCAAATGTTTAAGCATATGATTTTCATCATGTTTACTTTTCCATTTCAACCTGGGTGTCAGTTGCTAAAATCATATCAAATTGGTTTTTAAAAAAATGACGGGCCCTGTCTAAATTGCTCAGGCCGGTTTGGCTCGGTTCAGTAGATAAGTTCCATTTTTCACCTTCAATCCCTAAGACAAACGTGTTTGGTTGTGTCTGGTACAATTCGTTTTCCAGCCAAAGGACGGTTTCAGGTTCCAGCATATGTGAAGTGAGTCCGATTCCCATATTTGGATAACAAGGCTTGAAAAAGAATCCATTTTCAGTTTTTTCTTTGGTTGCATCCACAAAAATTATCGTTGAATAAAAGGAAATAATTTCAGCATCTTCTATCTGTAACTGATACCTATATAGCAAGTCTAATTCAGGAAAGATTTTTTCAATATAGTCCAGCATGAACCATCCCAAACCGTCATCGCTTCGACCCGAATTGCCAATTCCGATAATTAATATATTTTTAGTTTTTTCTTTTGACATCAGTTAAATTTCCAAGATGATCGAATAAAGAGATCTCCAATGGCATCTGTCCCATGGCATGAGTGGCACAGCTTAGACAAGGGTCATAAGCTCTGATAGCAACTTCAACTTGATTCAACATAGCTTCACTCACCTTTTGTTTTCCACTGATAACTTCATTGGCAACCCATCCTACCGCCTGATTCATGGCTTCGTTATTATGTGTTGTGGAAACAATCAGGTTGCAGCGTGTAATTCGGTCTTTTTCATCGACCTGATAGTGATGAATCAAAGTTCCTCTTGGTGCTTCAATAATACCGATTCCTTCATTTCTGCGGGTTCCTCTTCTTACAAGGTCATTGCTTAATATAGCGTCATCTTCAAGAAGGTCTTTCATCAGTTCTGCACAATGAAGAAGCTCAATGAGTCTCGCCCAATGTGAATACATGGATGCATTGTTGGTTTTTCCCAAGGTAGCATTCAAAAAGGCCAATCTTTCAAATGCGGCCAGGGGAGTTGAAATTCCCTCACAAACATTCATTCTTGCCAGCGGACCCACCCTGTTCCATCCTTTATCGCGCCCAAGATGCTTTAAATACGGAAACTTAAGATAGGACCATTTTTCAACACCTTCATAAAAATAATCTTGATAGGCATCCGATTCAATATCATTCAAGGTGATGGTGCCTGATGAATCAATCGCCCTTAAATGTCCGTCATATAATTCAAGATCTCCGGTTTTTTTATCAACCAACCCTAAATGACCGGATGGAAAAGATGCAAACTGATTGAACCATTCTTGATTTTTGGAATGATAAATTTTAATGAACTCAATTATTTCTTTTGACCATTCAATCATGGCATCAATAGAAGGTATTTCTTTTCCATTTAGAAAATAATCTCGTTCCTGAGCACTTATTTTTTTATGTACACCTCCTGGGGTTGCTGAAATTCCATGAATTCTTTTTCCGGCGATCATTTTGATGATTTCCTGCCCGAATTTTCGCATCAGGATGCCTTTTTTTGCCAGCTCCGGGTATTCCATTGCCACCCCAACCACATTACGTCTGCTGGGACTTGTGTCAGGTGCAAATAAAAGATCAGGTGATGCCAGATAAAAAAAATGCAGGGCATGAGACTGAAAAATCTGACCGTAATGGAGAAGTTTTCTAATTTTTTGAGCTGCAACGGATAAATCTTTCGGCTCAAGTCCCACAATCTGATCGATGGCCTTTGCCGCTGCCAGATGATGACTCACCGGGCAAATACCACAAAGTCTTTGCACCATTACAGGGGCTTCCCAATAAGGGTGTCCCTGGATAAACTTTTCGAACCCTCTAAATTCAACGATATGAAAAAAGGAATCTTTTACGTTATTGTTTTCATCAAGGTGAATAGTAACCTTTCCGTGTCCTTCTACTCGCGTAACAGGATCTATGACTATTTTTTGACTCATTTTTGCTGATTTAATCGTATTTAAATTCTTCGTGCATCACAGGGTATTCTTTACCCAAAACGATACTTTTTACAACTTTCCAGATATGATTTGCATTGGGAGGACATCCGGGAATGAAATAATCGATTTTTACAACTTCATTACAGGGATAGACATTATTTAAAATTTTTGGAATGTCTTCATGATTCGGAATCGTATTGGCTCCAATTTCGCTGGTAATTCCATGAATATAGGCTTCTTCCAAACAGTCTTTTAAAGAGAAAAAATTTCTCATTGCCGGGATTCCGCCCATGATGGCACATTCGCCAAAGGCGATCAGGATGTCACATTTCTTTCTAAATTCCTTGAGGACCTCAATATTTTCCGAATTTGAAACGCCCCCTTCAATCAAACCAACATGGCAACGTTTGCTGAATTTTTTTATATCGGTGAGCGGAGATTTGTTAAATTCAACGATCTCCAGTAGATCTATAAGTTCTGTATCAATGTCGAGAAGTGACATATGACAGCCGAAACAACCTGCCAGAGAGGTGGTAGCTACTATAAATTTTTCATCTTCATATTTTAGAGCACAGATATCCGGTGAATTGGTTTGTTTAGTCTTCCCAAGAATATCATATTTCCTTTCTCCAAAAGGCTGCTTATAGATCATTCCTTTTACAAGGATGGCGCCAACCGGGCAAATATTCATAGCATGCAGGGCCTCTGCTTCGCTAAGTTTTTCTTCCTGCTCATAATCAATGTGAACCCTTGTTTTTACACCTCGGTTCACAAATGAAAAAATATCCATGCCATCCGTGGTCTGAATTTCTTCAACGCAACGACGACAAAGGATGCATCGGTTGGTCTCCATTATCATTCTCTTCGGATTGAAATCAACATATTTATTGCTGAATACATGCGGGAAACGCGAAAATGTCAAGCCCATATCATAGGCCAGATTTTGCAAGTCACAATTACCGCTTTTCTCACAGGATGGGCAAAAATGGTTGCCTTCAGCGAATAGCATTTCAATAATAGCTTTACGAGTATCAATCAGTTCAGGAGTATTGATCACGACCTCCATGCCTTCTTTTACTTTTGTGGTACAACTTGTTGTAAATTTTCCGTTGACCATTACCGTGCAGATCCTGCAAGTGCCAAGAGAAGGTTCAATTTCTCTAAAATGACAAAGGGTTGGAATATAGATTCCGTTTTCTTTAGCAGCATCGACAAGTTTTTTATTTTCCAATACCTGGTATTCTTTACCATCGATATGGATCTTAACCTTGTTATCCATGGATTTGTTCAATTTCGTTAATAATCGTATTATACTCTTGTGTTACTTTATCCGGATCAAATGATGAGTTAAAGTCACTTTTGGCTAAGAGACATTTATTAAATTCCTGAGGAAATTTAAGGATGCCGGTAAGTAGACAATTCGTGGAGGTTTTTCCTAAACCACAGCGACTCGATTGCTTAATAATACTGCTCCATTTCTCCAGATCTTCCAGATCAGATTTTTCGGCGTGACAGAGCATTATTTTTTTGAGTTTTTTGGTGAGTAGAAAATTACCCGTTCGGCATGGGGCACAGATGCCACAGGATTCCGAAACGAAAAAATCAGTGATGTTCTTGAATATGGGCATCAGGTCCCTTTCTTTATTGAATACCATAAATGATCCACCACTTCTAAGACCTATAGCGCTCATTTTTCGCGAATATTCAATAGGGTCCTCCCATTTAAACTGAACGTGCTCAGCCAATAGGTTTTCTCCGGAAATCTCTCTGTCAAAATCGGCTTCTGACAGACATTCTCCAGCATACCCATTAAATAGGATCATATAAGGGTTTTCAGCTTGTATAAGCTTTAGAAATTCATTGAGTTTCATTCCCCATTCAATCTCATAAATACCGGGTTTATTGCAATCTCCCGAAACGCTTAATAATTTGGTTCCCTTGGTCGCTTCAGTCCCAATTTTTAAGTACTGATCGAGCGGCATATTTAAAATTCTTGGGATGGCACATAGGGTTTCAACATTATTAATGATGGTGGGTTTGCCGAACAGGCCTTTCTCAACAGGGAAATATTCTTTGGTAGAAGGTTCGCCACGGTTTCCTTCGATAGAACTGATCAATGCAGTTTCTTCCCCACAAACATAGGCTCCTGCCCCCATATGCACGATCAAATCAAAATCAAAACCATTGATGCCTGCAATATCTTTACCGAGGAATCCATGATCTTTGAATTTCTGAATTTCACTCTCTATTTTATCCTTTAGGTAGAAATATTCAGCACGTAGATAGATATAGCCGAAAGAGGCACCTACTGCGTAGGCGGCTAAGGCCATTCCTTCGATCATTAATCCCGGATGTTTGTTCATCAGGACCCTGTCTTTAAAAGTTCCAGGCTCCCCTTCATCAGCGTTGCAAATGATGTATTTCTGATCTGAGGCATGTTTAGAACAGAATTCCCATTTCATGCCCGTTGGGAAAAAAGCACCTCCTCTTCCCGATAATTTCGACTTTTTAATTAGGTCAATCAGCTGGTCAGGACTTCTGTTTTTTAATTTTTTTAAAGCGGATCCTGGATTATATGCTTTAAAAAAAATGGTTTTGTCTTTTGGCGGAGTGTACTGAATGTTATTTTTTGGTATTCTAGTCAGGCTTTCAGGATGTATACCTTTTTTTAGCTGAGCGATTATGTTTTTTACTTTTAAAGGTGTCAGGTTTGTAAAGGCATGGAAATTTATTAAAGCCGAGGTTTCCTGATCACTCAGGCCTATGCAGGAAGTTTCGAATAATCCGAATAGCTTGTCATTGGTGGTTTCACCAAATGAAATACCCAATTCCTTTTCAAAGGCTCTTTTAACGGCATGGTACTGCCCTTGTTTAGAAATGATTCCATTGTTAAGATAGATAGTATATTTACCGGCATGTGTGCGGTGATAAAAATGATAAAACGAAATAATGCCTTCCAATTCAGTTTTGGAAATAGTAAATTCATGGGCAATTTTGGTCATATCATCTGGAGCGATGTACCGTCTTTTTTTTTGAATATCCCACAGAATATTCATCAAAGAGGATTTTGGCGGAGGGTTTTTTTGAGCTGCCATAATCTGTAGAAAGTAATAGGAAAAAATAGGGAAAAAAGGAATCAAAATCTATGACAAAAGTCATTGTTTTTGATAAAAATATCATGGGGTTTTACGAAAAGAAATACATGGTAAAGAGATTTTAAATAGGAATCAGATAACTTCCAGCGCTTTAATTCTAAGCTCTTTGCCTTGGAGAATTCCCTTGAGGTAATTTTGGCAGTCAGGACAGGGGTCGTAAACATGATCCAGTGGGAAAATACAATCGCATTCCATGCATTGCGCTTTGCCCTGAATATGGTCAATTTTCTTTGTAGCATTTTCTAATACGGTGTCCTTGACCACTCCACTCCAAACAAAATCCAACGCGTCTAGTTCAATACCAGCTAAATTGCCAATTTCCAGCTCAATAAGGTCGACGCTTTTTGCGCCGGCTTTTTTAGTTTCCGTTTCAGCAATTTTTAGAATACCCATCACAATTGACAATTCATGCATAATCTAATAATTGATAAAATTAACATATAAAGGTAGAAGAAATTAATTCAAAAAACATGATAATAGTCATGTAATCAGCCGTTTAAATATTTTAAATTTAACATCATTTTTTTCTTTTTACCAACACATTACATTTAAAATTACTGATATGGCTTCAAAAGACGGGCATAGAGAGACCTACTATGAGAGTGCAATTAGAAAGGGTTATAATCGAAGAGATTTTATGAAATTTGCCGCTTTCATTTCGGCCTATATGGGATTGGAAAACTCCATGATTGGTCAGGTTGCGAACTCATTGCAAACCAAACACAGGCTTCCTATTATCTGGGAACACTATCAAGAATGCACCTGTTGCAGTGAATCATTTATTCGATCTGATCACCCTATGGTGGCAGATATTATTCTTGACACTGTTTCTTTGGATTATTCTGAAACTCTGATGGCTGCATCCGGACATCAGGCTGAAGCTGCCAAGCATGACACTATGGAAAAATATCACGGAGAGTATATTTTATGTGTGGAAGGGTCTGTTCCAATGGGTGCTAATGGAGTCTATTGCACCATTGCCGGGAAAACTGCCCTTGACCATTTAAAAGAGGCCGCTGAAGGAGCAAAAGCGATCATTGCCTGGGGAAGCTGTGCTACCAATGGTTGTGTTCAGGGTGCAAAGCCCAATCCAACGGGTGCCACTCCAATACATAAGATTATTAAAAACAAACCTATCATTCAGATGCCGGGTTGTCCGCCAATTGGAGAGGCCATGGCAGCCTTGATTGTTCATTATGTGACTTTTGAAAGATTGCCTGAACTTGATCGATCGGGAAGACCAAAAGCTTTTTATGGTAAAAGAGTACATGACACCTGTTACAGAAGGCCATATTTCGATGCAGGACTTTTTGCAGAATCTTTTGATGACGTCAATGCCAAAGAAGGGTATTGTCTATATAAGTTGGGTTGTAGAGGACCTTCTACCTATAATGCATGTGCGAGTATGAAATGGAATAACGGGATTAGTTTCCCTATTGAATCCGGACATGGGTGCATCGGGTGTAGTGAGGCGAATTTCTGGGATAACGGACCTTTTTATAAACGTATGACCAATGTTCCCGGTTTCGGCATAGAAAGTTCTGCCGATAAAGTAGGGAAAATTGCTACAGGGGTTGTCGCTGCCGGTTTAACTGCGCATTCAATTGTTGCAAATGTGTCAAAGTATAAGGAGTTGAAAGGGCGTTATAGCAGGGGCAAGATCAACGAAGAAAATTTAGATAAAAACGAAGAAAAATAGACCAAGATGGCAAATAGAATAGTTGTAGATCCAATCACCAGAATCGAAGGGCATTTAAGAATTGAAGCCGAGATCAAAGATGGAAAAATAGTAGATGCTTTTAGCTCCAGTACGATGGTTCGAGGTCTTGAAAACATCGTTAAAGGAAGGGACCCAAGAGATGTCTGGGCCTTTGTTCAAAGAACCTGTGGTGTATGCACCACGGTGCATGCCATTAGTTCAGTTCGTGCGGTTGAAGATGCCCTGGGCATAGCCATTCCGCCCAATGCTGAAATGGTTAGAAATATCATGGAAGGTGCTTTGTATATGCATGATCATGCCGTACATTTTTACCACCTTCATGCCCTTGACTGGGTGGATGTAGTAAATGCCCTCAGCGCCGATCCGGCAGAGACGTCTAAAATTGCTCAGAGTATTTCAAACTGGCCAAAAAGTTCTCCCGGTTACTTTAGTGATGTGCAAAAAAGAATTCAAAAATTTGTGGATAGTGGTCAATTAGGCATTTTTGCAAATGGCTATTGGGGACATGCTCAGATGAAATTACCGGCAGCCGTGAACTTGCTTGGAGTAGCCCATTATCTGGAGGCCTTGGAATGGCAAAAGGAAATTGTGAAAGTTCATACCATACTTGGCGGTAAGAACCCTCACCCAAATTATCTGGTAGGAGGAATGGCCTGCGCCATCAATGAAAATAGCACCGGAGGTTTAAATGCGGAAAGACTGGCGCATGTGGGTAAATTGTTAAAACAAGGAAAAGATTTCATCGATCAGGTCTATATTCCTGATTTGCTTGCGATTGCTTCATTCTACAAAGATTGGGGAGCCATCGGATCCGGTGTTGGGAATTACCTGTCTTATGGAGACTTCCCAATGAATGGCTATGCCGATCCTACAAACTTTAAATTCCCTCAGGGAGTTATTCTTGACAGAGACCTATCTAAGGTGCACGATGTGGATCATCGCAATGGTGATATTGAAGAATTTGTCAATAACTCATGGTATGATAATTACAAAGAAGGAGCTGAAACTGGAAGACATCCATGGGAAGGTGAGACCAATATCAATTATTCAGGTCCGCAACCACCGTATGAACATCTTGATGTAGAAAATAAATATAGTTTTATAAAAACACCACGCTGGAAAGGCAAAGCCATGGAAGTGGGCCCATTGTCTCGACTATTGGTCGGGTACGGACGCGGCAACAAAGAGATACAAGATGTGGTGAATGGTGCCCTGAGTCATTTAGATGTTCCGGTTGAGGCATTGTTTTCTACACTGGGAAGAACCGCTGCAAGAGGTATAGAGTCACAATTGGTAGCGAACTGGACCCTGGAATTTTACGATCAATTGTTATTAAATATAAAAAACGGCGATTCAAGGATGGCAAATACAGAGCTCTGGGATCCCGCAAAATGGCCTAAAGAGGCGAAAGGGGTTGGTTTTACAGAGGCTCCAAGAGGAGCTTTGGCCCATTGGATTAAAATTAAAGATGGTAAGACAGAGAACTATCAGCAGGTAGTGCCAACAACCTGGAATGCTTCTCCAAGAGATCCTTCCGGTCAGCGTTCGGCCTATGAGTCAGCCTTATTGGATACCCCGGTGGCAGATCCTGAACTTCCTTTAGAAATAATTAGAACGGTGCATTCATTTGATCCTTGTCTGGCGTGTGCAGTGCATTTGTATGATGAACATGGTAATCACATTTCGCGTGTGACGAATGTTGGAAGTTGTGATGTTTAATTTATGATCTAAAGTAATGGAAACAATAACGAGTAAAACATATGATTTTAAAAGAGTATTGGTTTGGGAATTGCCCGTACGAATATTCCATTGGTTGAATGCTCTTTGCATTACAGTTCTGGCAATCACCGGCTTTATTATAGCAGATCCTCCCGCCCTGATGTCAACAGCTGAAGCAGTTGATTCCTATTGGTTTGGAACAGTAAGAACCATTCATTTTATTACTGCTTATGTGTTTTTACTCAATGCCATAGTGCGAGTTTACTGGGCTTTTAACGGAAATTATTACTCAAATTGGAGGGCTTTTTTACCTCTAAATAAGCAGAAGTGGGATAATATTAAGCATGTGTTGAAAGTGGATGTATTGTTACAGAATGAAGAAACAGAAGTGCTTAAAAATATTAGTGTAGGGCATAATTATGTGGCTTCTCTGTCTTATATCGTCCTTTTCTTGTTGGCCTTGGTTCAAATATTCACAGGTTTTGGATTGTATGCCCCTACATCAGGCTGGTGGTTGCCAAAGTTGTTTGAATGGGTGCCGGTGGTTTTAGGAGATGAAATGACCACCAGATTTATTCATCATATTGCCACCTGGTTATTTATAATTTTCACCTTGATTCATGTCTATCTGGTATTCTATCATGACTGGTTGGAAGGAAGAGGAGAATCGTCAGCGATGATCAGTGGATATAAATTTGTGAGGAAAGAAAGATTGAAAGATGGTGAGCATATTTGAGAATAATAGTTCTTCCTGCGCATCAGATTTATTAGTGTTAGTTTAATTTTAGGCTTGCCGTAAAGTTTTATAAAAAAAGGTATGGCAGGCCTAAATAGTGTAAGATTAGAAAATGAAAAAAGAACAGAACACGCCTGTCGCTATTAGCAGCGATGCTTATTTTTTTGAGAAAGACAAATCTGAAAGTATTTTGATTCTTGGAATCGGGAACTACCTGATGGGTGATGAAGGAGTAGGCGTACAATTGATTCAGTATATGAATGGATTAGAGTTGCCATCAAATATTGATATTCTCGATGGAGGAACGGGAGGCTTCTTACTACTGAGCTGCATTGAAGCTTATGGTCGCATTATTTTTGTTGATGCCACCATGGATGGGAAAGAAGAGGGGGCAATTTCAGTCATCAATCCGAAATTTGCTTCAGATTTTCCAACAGCCTTGAGCGTGCATGATGTGGGCTTAAAGGATATGATTGAAGCCGTATATCTTTTGGAGAAGCGTCCTGAAATTCAATTGATTACAGTTGCAATACGTGAAATGAAACCAATGACACTAGAACTCTCCGATAAAGTGGCAGAGGCAATACCAAAGGTTTCAGCCCTCATTCTTGAGATGACTTCACAGATAAGGGCTGAAGACTAATACCAAGTGAGACACCAATAAAGACAGATGTTAGTTACTTGTAAAATAGCGATATCAGGAAGGGTTCAAGGAGTTGGATTCCGTCCGTTTGTTAGCAATTTGGCTAATCGAATGGACTTGTCTGGATATGTGTCAAATAATAAAGACGGCGTAATTATAATGGTATCTGGTAAAGCAGATACCATTTGTCATTTTTATAAAGACCTTATAGAACACCCTCCGCCTTTGGCTAGAATAAGGAGCCATCGTTGTCAGGATGAAATGTATGTTGCCTATGAATCTTTTACGATTGTTCCCAGCCCTTCCGGATCTAAACTAAATTTGGCGCTGACCCCTGATTTTGGCATTTGTCCTGAATGCAGGCAGGAATTGATGAATCCTGACAACAGAAGATATCAATATGCCTTTACTACTTGTGTGAACTGCGGCCCCAGATGGGCGATTACCAATACCTTTCCCTTTGAAAGAGATCATACCACCTTGAACAGTTTTAAGATGTGTTCAAAATGTGAAGGAGAATATGGAGACCCTTCGAACCGGCGATTTCATTCACAGACCAATAGCTGTCCGGAATGTGGGATTCAATTGACGCTAAGTGATAGCAAGGGGCATCTTATTTCAGATCAGCAAGATTTTATTTTTAAAGACGTAAATGAACTCCTCAAAAAAGGGAACATCATAGGTATTAAAAATACAGGAGGATATTTGATCTGTTGTGATGCCACCAACAGGAAGGCGATTAAACGGTTAAGACGTTTAAAGCGAAGGCCTAAAAAGCCCTTTGCCATTTTATACCCGTCACTCGATATGCTTGAAAAAGAGCTCGACCTTGAGTCCTGTCAAAAAAATGAATTATGCGCTGTAGAAAGGCCTATTGTTATCGTTTCTGGAGAAAGTTATAAGGGGAAAATGGTATTAGAAGAAATAGCACCCGGATTAAAACAACTGGGCATTATGTTGCCTTATTCTGGTGTTTTAGAATTATTGTCAAATGAATTGGAAACACCTGTAATCGCAACTAGTGGCAATATGCATGGCAGTCCGATCATCAAAAACAGACAAGAAGCAACTGAGGCAATTGGAGAGATCGTTGATTTTTTTGTCCATCATAATTTGTCAATTTCGAACCCTCAGGATGATTCTGTGATTAAATTCAGTAAGCATCAGCAACGAATCGTCTTTAGAAGGTCCAGAGGTTATGCGCCAAATTATCTGGAGTATTCAAAGCGGTTCGATCAAAAAATACTGGCCCTGGGAGCCCATTTGAAAAGTACCATCGCTTTTGCACCCAATGACTATTTATACTTGAGTGAGTATTTGGGAAATCTGGATCACTATCAGGTTTATGAGAGGTTTAAATTAACAACATCCTATTTTCAATCTTTGTTTGATGTGGAACCTGATGTTATAATTGTGGACAAACATCCGGGTTATGTCAGCAGCCAGTTCGGTAAAGAATTCGCTGAGAAGATACATGTACCGATTTATAAAGTTCAGCATCATAAAGCTCATTTCGCAGCTGTTTTGGGAGAGCATGATTTATTTAATATGGAAGACGGTGTGCTGGGTGTGGTCTGGGATGGTACCGGTTTTGGTGATGATGGACACATTTGGGGTGGTGAGTTTTTTACCTATAAGGACAGAAGTATGGTGAGGTCAGGTCATTTTGAATACTTTCATTGGATGGCCGGAGATAAAATGGCAAAAGAGCCCAGAATATCATTATACGCATTAAATGAGGATAACCAGGCAGGTTTTTTAAAAGAGAAGTTTTCAAGAGAAGAACAACATGTATATCAATCATTAAAAAAAATAAATAGGCTTAAAACGTCATCAGTAGGCAGGATATTCGATGCCCTTGCTTCATTGTTGGGGGTGTGTGATGCAAACAGTTATGAAGGAGAAGCGGCTATTTTATTAGAGAACAGTATTGTCGGTAAAGAGTTGACAAAACGCAAGGCATACACAAGAGTAGGAAAGGATAAAATTTTGTCAACCAAAATTCTTTGGGAAGGGATTTGCAGGGACTTTGAAAGCGGAGCCAACAGGGAAGTAATAATTCTGAATTTCTTTTATACCCTTGCCTTAAGTGTGGTCGATATGGCGGACCTATTAAGTGTAAAGAATATTGCGCTAAGTGGAGGCGTTTTTCAAAACACGGTATTAATTGATATGGTACAGGAGCTATGCGGAAATGATTATAAGTTGTTTATGAATAAACATTTGTCGCCGAATGACGAGAACATCTCCTATGGGCAACTCATGTATTATACACATTGCAGAGAAAATAAAGGAACAATGAAATCTGATGGTCGTAATGTTTCATCAAAATCAAAGAAATTAAATGAAATACCTCAGTGAATATAGGAACATAGAGGCCACAAGACAAGTGCTTAACAACTTGTCAGAATCTGTGAGCAGGCCATGGAATATCATGGAGATATGTGGTGGACAGACACATGGACTGGTTAAAAATGGTATTCTGGAATTACTTCCGAAGGATATCAGAATGATACATGGGCCGGGTTGTCCCGTTTGTGTTACCCCTTTGCATTTAATTGATAAGGCCATTGAACTTTTAAAGCAAGGTGTTATTGTCTGTTCCTTTGGTGATATGATCAGAGTTCCGGGAAGCAAACAAAGCTTGTTGGAAGCCAAGGCGGCAGGAGGGGATTTAAGAATTTTATACTCCCCGCTGGAAGCAGTAAATATTGCCCGCGCCAACCCGAATAAAGAAGTTGTTTTTTTTGCTGTTGGCTTCGAAACTACTGCACCAGCCAACGCCTTATCGGTCCTTCATGCTCAAAAGGAAGGACTCCGGAATTATTCGATTCTTGTGTCTCATGTACTTGTGCCTCCTGCTATGGAAGCTATAATGGATGATGAATTTTGCAGTATCGATGCATTTTTAGGGGCTGGTCATGTTTGTGCGATTATGGGATACAAAGAATACCATGCGCTGGCTGAAAAGTATCAAATTCCAATCATCATCACAG
>NZ_JBPCUJ010000080.1:0-3337 GCF_051011215.1 Lutimonas sp. | reverse complement strand
GATGTCATACAATACCCTTAAGAAGGTATATTACTGACAGAAAGCCAGTAAAATGCCTATAATGCAATCTCTTCATGAGCTTTTAAGTTAAATCTTCCTCGAAACCAGTAAACAAAAATATAGAGTAAAGGAGTGTCTAAAAGAGCCACGAGCAGCTTAAATAAAAAACCGTTAAGTAAGAGAATTCCAAAGAGATCCCATTCGATCACTCCAAATGAGCAAAGTAAAAACAAGACTGAAAAAGTATCTAAAAACTGTGAACTTATGGTAGAAAAATTATTTCTTAACCACAGGTGCCTTCCTTTGGTTTTTCTTTTCCAGAAATGATAAATTCTGATATCCACAAACTGAGCCACCAAATAGGCCATGGCCGACGCAAATACCGCAAGTGCAGATAATCCAAAGACGTCGTGAAAAACTTCATCGCCGATAGGAGACCATTCTGTTGCCGGGGCTGCGTCAGACAGCATAATGATTAACAGAGAAAAGGCAGAAGCAAATATTCCAGTAATAACCACTTGATTTGCTTTCTTTTTTCCATAAATTTCAGAAATCAGATCGGTAACCAAAAAAGTTATTGGATAGGGCAAAATTCCTACTGAGATTTCAAAATTATACCATCCCAAAAAATCCCAGGAAAAGAATTTCTGAAAGATCAGATTCGATACCACGAGCGATGCAATAAAAATAGCCGCTAAAATCAAAAAAATACTAAAAGCCAGGGATCTGTCTTTATCAGACAGGGTTTTTTCAATCATGCCTCTAAAATATAAAAAAACTAATAAGGAATGTTGAACAAAGAATTTTGAATGTCGAAGTTGTCAAATAGTTTGAAACTTCAGGACGGCTAGTCGAAATTTCTAAAATTTAGTATTCAAAAAAACTATTTATTTGAATTCAGATTGAAGAATGTTGATTTTAGATGTAAGATTCCTTCAGCGTTCAAAATTCCTTATTCCATATTCTAAATTCAAACATCTCAAATCTTCAATCTGCAATCTCCTGTTTTACATCTCCAATCTCAATTCATTTCTTTACTTTTGTACCATAATCAAACAACATCAACATGAAAGCATACATATTCCCTGGTCAGGGAGCTCAATTTTCCGGAATGGGTTTGGATCTTTTTGAAGGTTCATCATTGGCACAAGAACTTTTCAACCAAGCAAACGATATATTAGGTTTCTCGATAACAGATATTATGTTTGAAGGCTCTGCTGAAGACCTCAAACAAACCAAAGTAACACAACCGGCAATATTTTTACATTCAGTAATCCTTGCAAAAACGCTGGGTGATGATTTTAAACCAGAAATGGTCGCTGGTCATTCTCTAGGAGAGTTTTCTGCCCTGGTTGCTAATGGTGCATTGTCATTTGAAGCAGCTCTGGAACTGGTTTCTCAACGAGCCCAGGCCATGCAAAAGGCCTGTGAATTGCAGCCTTCCACCATGGCTGCTGTACTTGGCTTAGAAGATAAAATAGTTGAGGACACATGCGCTGAAACTCCAGGAATCGTAGTGGCAGCAAACTATAACTGCCCTGGTCAATTGGTAATTTCCGGTGAAATTGAAGCCATCAACCAGGCTTGCGCATCTTTGACAGAAAAAGGAGCAAGACGTGCCTTGGTACTGCCTGTAGGAGGAGCATTCCACTCACCGCTCATGGAACCGGCAAGAGAGCAATTGGCTGCCGCCATCGAAAATACAGCGTTTAGCACCCCTACTTGTCCTATTTATCAAAATGTAACAGCCAGTGCTGTATCAGATCCTGCAGAAATCAAAAATAATTTGATCGCTCAATTAACCGCACCTGTAAGATGGACCCAGACCATTCAGCAAATGATCGCAGATGGAGGTACTGAATTTATTGAAATCGGGCCAGGTAAAGTGCTACAAGGCTTAATGAGAAAAATAGATAGAAGCGTTGCGGCAAGCGGCATGAGCTAATTGAAGAACAAGGAATTTTGAACATCGAATTATGAATAGCGAAGTAATAAATAAAAAGATCATATAAGAACTTCATAATTCGAAATTCCCTGTTCGATATTCTTAATTCAGATTCCTACTTTATTAAGATTTAATGCAAAAAACAAAAATAAATGCCCGGTACAATCCACACTCACACTGACCACTACATCGCAACGGTGACTTTTTCTCATCCCCAAAGCAATTCCTTTCCGAGTGAATTGTTGCAAAAATTAGTGGACACTTTTGATCGCCTCTCTGAAGATGCTGAGGTGCGTGTTATTGTGCTTCAAAGCGAAGGTAAAAAAACCTTTTGCGCGGGTGCTTCTTTTGATGAATTATTAGCGATTCAAAACATAGAAGAAGGTAAAACTTTCTTTTCCGGCTTTGCCCATCTGATCAATGCCATGCGAAAATGCAGCAAACCCATCATTGGTCGCGTGCAAGGAAAATCTGTTGGTGGAGGTGTTGGAATAGCTGCTGCCTGTGATTATTGTTTTGCGACAGAAGCGGCCGATATCAAATTGTCAGAATTGAGTATTGGAATTGGTCCGTTTGTCATTGCTCCTGCTGTAGAAAGAAAAATGGGTGTTTCAGCTTTTAGTGAATTAAGCCTGGATGCCAAGAATTGGAAAACTGCTTATTGGGCGCAAAAACAAGGTCTTTTTAATAAGGTCTATGAATCTATCAGGGACATGGATGAAGGAATCGATTTTCTGAGCCTTCAACTCTCACAATACAACCCGGAAGCCCTTTTTGAAATGAAAAAAATATTTTGGAAAGAAACCGATCATTGGGATAAACTGCTGATCGAAAGAGCGGCTATCAGCGGAGAACTGGTACTGTCCGATTTCACAAAAAAAGCCCTCGCAAATTTCAGATCCTAGTCCATGAAATACCTAATCCTACTTATCCTGCTACAGGTTGACATTGAAGAAAAGATCAAAAACGCACCGGACAAAGGCTATGAGATCGGAGTAGCCATAGGTACCTATTTGCCCTTCGTCGTTTTGGTCATCATCGCTTATGTAATGTTTAATCGGTTTAAGAACAGGAAAGATCTTGATTAATCTTTTTTACCTTCTAGCCTGCAACTCATTGACAATTCATTTTAGTCAATGAACCATGAATATCGAACAAGGAATTTCGAATTTCGAAATAAAATACTTGACAATAATTTTATTCTGATAGAATCAATTAGCTCGTTGCGGTTTTGAAAGCGCATGTAGAATTTCTGAATTACCAAATCAAAAATCTTCAATCTCCAATCTTCAATCCAAAATAACCAACGCCTTCAATATTCAATATTCCTTGTTCAACATTCGATATTCAAAAATCAATGGCCAATTTATAATAGCCCTTCTCTTTAAATTG
>NZ_JBPCUJ010000079.1:0-24795 GCF_051011215.1 Lutimonas sp. | reverse complement strand
CTTACGTCGTGCGTCGCGAAGAGATCTTTGTGTAAATTATTCGAAAAACTAAATGAAACTGCTACACAAATCAATAGCATTGGCAACATGACTAATTGTTTCAAATTTCGGGTAGTGCTTTTCATAGGCCTGTTTTTAATTATGGAAAAGAATTGAACCTTTTTCTATTTTTGGTACTTGCTTATCATATGTTGGATTCCTCAATGATTTAAGATAATTCACAAGATCATTGAGCTCTGACTTACTCATATCGTTTACATAGCCATGCTTATCATCGGTTCCATAAATGGTCCATATTTCTTCTAAGGTCTTGGCACGACCATCATGTAAATAAGGAGCCGAAGCATATACATTGGTCAAATGAGGTGTGTCAAACAGAATTGGATCATCAGACGCCGCTAGCGTACTTACGTCTGCCAGTTTTAAATCTGTATAGTAAGGTGCCGGATGACAGGTCACACATCGATTGCTTTCAGGGATAAGATTTCCAAAATTGTCTTCAGATCTTTCATACAACAATTTACCTCGCTCTTGCGACGGTGACAATTCTCCGGTGGGATTAAACACTAAGTTTGGAGGTTGTTGAATGCCTCTCATGATATAAGCAGAAATGGCATCAAGATCATCATAACTGAACTGCTCGGTTCTGGTCAGTACTGTGGAGAAACGCATACCATCCTGTTTATAGACTGTTTGGTTCTTTCCGTTCCATTTGAAAGGAGCTGTATCACCAATATCATGTAACGACTGCGTATTTGTCATATTTCGTCCCATAAACTTTCCCGCCATGTTATAGACCAATCCATCTTCATGATTATCAGGATGGCAGGTATAGCATGAATATTGTTTCTGAAAGGTATGTGCTGCATTGTTAAAAAGCCTTCTGCCTTGTCTCGCTACAGAAATTCGGATCGGACCACCAAGATCAATCGAACTTGTTAATTGAAGTGTTTCAGTATCAATTACAGAAACCTTATCATTGAGCTGTTCGGCCACATACAGTTTTTTTCCATCCGAAGACAGTGCCATTCCTTTCGGATTTGCTCCCGTTTTGATCCTTTTCAAGATATATTTGCGACTCATGTCAAGATTATTGGCATAGGCCTTTCTTCGCTGTAGATTTTTTTCTTTGAGAAGCACCCTGATGGAATCTATCGAAATTACCGAAATCATGTCGACACCTGAACTGGACACAAAGGCCTTCTTACCGTCAGGACTGATAGCAATATCAAAGGGATCAGGATAATAAGCGTTGGGCTCATCTAAAAGAAACTGAGTAATACTGCCTGTATCTCTTTCCAGTATACCTATACCATGGGTCATCATCCACCCTGCTTCTACCTGTACGGACGGCACTTGATTCTTAGGCCTGATAAGGGTTACGATGGCCAGGTCCCCATCAGGTGTATAGGCAGCATTTTCCATGATATGGGCTGATTCCACATTCTTTTTTAATGCACGTTGGGTGTTGGAATTGATCAGGGTCAGTTCCGTGATCAGAGGTTCGTTATAGGCCGCAAGATTTGCACGTCTTCCTGTGACCAGAATTTCTTCACCTTGTGGAGAAATAGAGATCCCTGTGGGATTACTGCCGGAAGCAAGTCTTCTGACTTCTTTTTTATCCTTTAAAGCTATAATGGATACATCAGATCCATAGGCATTGACCACATAGAGGTGCAATTCATTTTTATCAAGCAGGATTCCTGCCGGTCCGTTTCCAGTTGGAATTTCATCTACAACTTCCAATAGACCAGCATCGATAACACTGATATAATCCGACCACTCATTACTCACAAAGAGTTTTTCTTCTGCCTTATCCAGAATTACAGTATGTGGATGTTGGCCTACCTTAATCTTGGCATGTACTCTTTTGGTTTCAAGATCCACAACCAATAATTGATCCGTGTCCTGCGCCACTACATACATCCATTTCTGATCTTTATCCACTACCAGATTAAAAGGTGAATAATAGTCTGAATTGATTAATTTGGTGATTAACTTATTCTTGGAAATTGGCACATGACATGAAATGCAATTCAAGGGATGATCGGAGACAGCGGTCCTTTCATTTACATGGGTTCGGGCTAACTGCCGCCCTGGATACAGCACAAGTAGAACTATCCCTAGTACGAGTGCTATTATCAGATATGCTTTTATCTTGTTCATAAAGACATTATTCTCTTCCAGCCAATAGTGTTGGTTCTGATGGAATCAAAACAGGTTCTTTCAATACTGACAATGGTTGTCTGTTCAATGGAACTACCTCATTACCCTGATGGCACCCAACACAGGCCCTTCTTTCGTTTGGCCTGAGATTGATCCAACTACTCGGACCTGATATAATTCCCCCCTGATCATCAAGAGTTTGCAACTTAAATGGAGTATCTGCCGCTATTTTCAGATACACAGAACCATCCTTTTCTACATCAACGATTCCCAAGGAGTTTTCAAGCCCCAATACTTCTAATTTTACAGCTCTAGCAGGTCCTTCAGACAATGAATCTTGATGCATTCCTATAAAATTGACATCCTGGCAAAGCAATAGAGCTGTTTTTTCCTGAAGATCTACTTCACTGGGTATATTCTTGGGGGCTTTTCGTTTTTCAACGGATACAACCTCAATGGTTGAGTAATTTGAATTCTTATAAACAGGTTTAAAGTGCTCTATATTATTGGGGTCTAACTCAAATAAATGATAGTAGCCATTGGGTGATTCTTTATAGCATGCCAATAGCAAGCCATTATTCAACTGATTGATCCCGATAAAATCACCAGCGAACCTTTCAGAAAGCTCTTTTTTACCTTTTAAAGGATTATTATATGACAGAGAAAAAAGATGACCAGCACCTTTCTGATTCTTTTCAAGAAGATAAATCACCTCATCATTGCTTTCCCGTCCCTTTGCAAACATTTCACCTCCATCTTCACTTTCATAAAACAACATCTCCTTGGTTCCATCAGGTCTCATAACCATAAGCTGTGTTGTATTGTTATCGGTTGGTAATTGCGTCTTTATGCTGAGCACCCTACCATCATGCAACAAGGCAGTACTTCTATAGATAGCAGGACTAAAAGTAATTTGCTGATGAATACTTTTTTCAGCCGATAAAACGAACATCGAGCCACCTGAATGTACATCCTGATTTCCAAAATCTTTGGTGTACATAATTCTATCTCCCGGCAAATAAATCGGATCCAGACAGGTTTCTGTTCCACTTGTAAGTGGTTTAAATGCCAGACTGGTCAGATTCATTTCATAAATCTGCCAGGGATCATCTTCATTTTTTTGCCCGGCAAAAACGATTGACCGAGCATCAAATGATAGATCAGGAGAACAGGCCGAATAAAACTCTTTGGTCAATTGCAATGGTTTTCTATGCAGATTCTCAGGATCTATCATCACTATTTTCGCCCCATCAGGGAGTTCAAAGGAATCGCTTCTGTTAAATGCAGTTAGATTCTGATTCTTATCCACTTGAGTTAGGATGAGCATACCTTCAGTGGAAGGCCGATCGCAAGACGTTAAAAACCATCCCGAAACGATTATCGGAAAAAGAAATACTACAATCCAACGATTCACTTTTTGCTTCATTTACTGTGGTTCCTTAACTTTAAGTATCTGATTGGCCCTAATACCCTCTAAAACCTGATATTTTCCGGATGGCCATTTAATCTCTATGGTATCAATAGTATCCTCAAGTCCTAATCCAAAATGAACTCTTGGTTCATTTTGCGAAAGGTATCCGGTGGTACTTTTTTTCTGAGCTGTTTGTATGAGATCACCTGCAGTAATTTTAATGCGACTGCCGATACCGTCTCTATTGCTGGAGACTCCAACTAGGTCCAACATGATCCAGTTGGCTTCATTCCCTTTATTATTTCTTAAAAATTTGGCCTGATCATTGAGGTTTACAATAAATATATCAAGGTCACCATCATTGTCATAATCTCCCATGCAGGCGCCTCTTCCCACATGTTCCTCTCTAAAGTACGGACTCAGTTCAAGAGATACATCTTTGAATTTACCTCCCCCTATATTATCGAACAATTGATCCTCCTGCCCGTACAGGTGTTTCAATTCTCCATTTGCCTTAAAAATATCAGCGTCTCCGTCATTGTCATAATCCAAAAACGAAGATGACCATCCTACAAATTGACCGGAAGCCATTGAAATTCCTGAAGCATAGGAATTGTCTTTAAAAATTCCTTCTCCGAGATTCTCGTATAAGGAGCAGTAATTATCATCTGAAATAAAAATGTCCAGTAATTCATCATTGTTATAATCGGCAAAATCCACGGACATACTTACTGTAGCTTCTCCAGCCTGACTAAATCCTGTGCCCGACAACGTTCCTTTATCAATGAACTTCTTGCCTTGATCATTATGCCATAAAAAATTGACCGTATGGTCATTGGCTACATAGATATCAACATACCCGTCGTCGTCATAATCTGCTGCACCCACTCCCATGGCCCTGCCATCTACATCGACGATACCCATTTGCTTGGTAACATCTTCAAAAACTCCTTTTCCCAGATTTTTAAATAACAGATCCTTTTGACTGTCATAGGCTAAGGGTCCTGGAAAACCATCCGGAGCATAATAATATGAATAGTCAGGATCATAATTTAGGTAGTTCCCCACATAGAGATCAAGCAGGCCATCATTGTCATAGTCTAACCAAACGGCTCCCACACTACATTGATGTCCTCCGCCTATTTCTGCCTTTTCCGTTATATCTATAAAAGTTCCATCTCCCAGGTTCTGATAAAGTGTGTTCTCTCCATAATTACTTAGATAAATGTCTGGATATCCATCATTGTTCATATCACCTACGGTAACACCCATACTATACCATGGTCCGGCAACCCCTGCCTTTTCACTTACTTCTTCAAATCTTCCATTCTGAAGATTTCTGTATAAGCGATTCGCTGAATCAGATCTATTCGGTTTGGTTTTACTAAAACCTTCTACCCAAGTGCCATTGCAAACATAAATATCCATAAAACCGTCCTGATCATAATCGAGAAAAGCCGCTCCTCCTCCCACTGACTCAATGATATTCTCCATGTTATCCGAACCAATTGAATGAACAAAATCGAGTCCAACGGACCTCCCTAACTCCTGAAAATACTGTTCATTAGAGACAGGGGGCACAAATAAGTCCTGGGATACATTTTTGGTCTTTTTGTCACTTTCATTACATCCAACAATCAATAAATGAAGGATCAATAAAACAGACACAGGACAAATCCTATCTAATTCTTTCGAGAACAAGGCTCCAAAACGTTTCTTCATACTACTTTTCAAAAAATTTGCGACACTCTTCATCTTCCACTGAAAGTCTGATTATGACCTCTTTTAACTGAGATAGCAACTACTGTGAACCACTTTTATCAGATGACTTTGTTGACAATAATTTTCATTCTGAAAAGAGTGAAGGGCGATTAATTTTATAATGCCAAAGTTGACATTCATTTAGCTTAAAAAGAATGATATATATCATTAAAAAAAAACTTGATTTCTCATTCCTTTACAAAAGTTTTAATCCTCGTTAAGGACCGCCTAAAATCTAACTGAGAATGGGCTATTTTTCAAATTTCGGGAGCCTTATAAACAACTAATGCGAAAAAAAGACACAATTATTCATGGCTAAAATTCTTCACTCTTTATTAGTCCTTTTATTGGCATTCTTACTTATAAGTTGTGAGAAAGACCCTAAAAAAAATCTATTTGAAATTGTAGACAGTAACAGATCTCAGCTTGATTTTGAAAACACCATTACGGAAAATGACAGTGTCAATCCCAGCGATTGCCTAAATTGCTTTAATGGAGGAGGTGTAGGAATTGGCGACTTCAATAATGATGGCCTTTCTGATATTGTATTTACGGGAAATCAAGTGTCTTCAGCTATCTATTTAAACAAAGGTTCTCTCATTTTTGAGGACATTTCCGAAAGAGCAAATTTTTCAACTGACAGCTGGATAACTGGGGTATCAATTGTTGACATCAATGCTGACGGGTTAGATGATATCTATTTGAATGTAGCCGGAGTCAATTGTGACAATAACTGTCATAATCTTCTCTATATCAATGAAGGGCTGAATAATTCCGGAACCCCAACTTTTAAGGAGCAGGCCAAGGCTTACGGACTAGATGATGGCAACTATGCAACTCAAGCCGTGTTTTTTGATTATGATAATGACGGAGATCTTGATGTTTATATCGTTCACAATAAGAACAATACCAATTTTAGCAGAAATTCACCCAGACCCAAACAATACTGGCCGGAATATTTAGCAGATTATTTACTTCGAAATGACAGGGTTGAAGGAATTGACCATCCCGTCTTCACAAATGTTTCCAAAGAAATGAATATCACTCACAAAGGGTTTGGCCTTGGAGTAGGAATTGCTGACTTTAATGACGATCAATTCGTTGATGTGTACGTTTCAAACGATTTTATTACGGAAGATTTACTCTATATAAACAACGTTCATCATACCAATGAGGGTCCGGGATTTACAGAATCCAATAAAAAATATGTAGGGCATATGACAACCAATGGAATGGGAATGGACATAAGCGACATTAACAATGATGGCTTTTGGGACATCTTCGTTCTTGATATGTTGCCAAATTCCTATAATCGGCAAAAGCGAGTCATTGCCGGTATGAATTATTCGGCCCATATGAGCGTAACGGCCAATGACTATACTGCACAATACATGAGAAATACCCTACAACTCGGAAATGGTCATTTAGGCGACCAACCGATCAGAAGCACTGAAGTCGGATTTATGTATGGCGTTTCAAGCACTGACTGGAGCTGGGCCTCTCTTATGATGGATTTTGATAACGATGGAGACAAAGACATTTATATAACAAATGGATATATCAAGGATATTATTGATCTGGATTATCTTAATTTTATTACTCAAAAGAGCAACGTATTTACTCCGAAAAAAAATAAATTCAGGAAATACGTGGAGGAGCTTCCTTCCATAACAGAACCAAACTTCTTTTACGAACAAAAAAATGATCATCAATTTGACGATGTTTCAGACATCTGGACCGAAGCAAGTCCTTCACTTTCGAATGGAGTAGCGTATGCTGATTTTGATTTGGATGGCGATCTTGATCTGGTCGTGAGCAACATCAACGATAAAGCTTTTCTACTAGAAAATAAATCGTCAGAAAAACTTCAAAATCACTTTTTGCGACTGAAGTTAAAAGGGAATGCTAAAAACACCCATGCCATTGGAGCCAAAGTCACTCTCTGGCATGAAGATCAACAACAACATCAGTTTCATTCCGTCATAAGAGGGTATCTTTCATCTGTAGATCCCATCATTCATTTTGGTCTGGAATCTTCATCTATAGATTCTGTAAGAGTTGTTTGGCCTGACGGAACCAACACAACCATCATCAATCCGGCACCTGATCAATTGCTGGAACTTGATCAAAATGAATCCAAACCATCTCAAAAACCAGCCTTGCTTCAACAATTTTTATTTCAGCCTCGTGACAGCCTCCTACCATTTACACATCGGGAGAATCCATATAATGAGTACGTAAATCAACCCTTACTCATGCGTCAGTACTCGCATTCCGGGCCTTGCATAGCAGCTGCTGATGTTGACGGTAAAACAGGAGATGAGATTTTTATAGGAGGAAGTTTTAAAGAACCAGGCACTATATGGTTTCAAGAGGAAGATGGGATTTACTATCCTAAACAACGTCTCGATTCGATCTACGAAGATAGCGATGCTGTTTTTTTTGATGTCGATAACGATAATGACCTCGACTTATATGTGGCGAGTGGAGGAAATGAATTTGTAGTAAATTCTCCCAACTTGTTAGATAGATTGTACATTAATGATGGAAATGGTCATTTTTCAAGATCAACAAGTTCTTTACCGGAACTATTCGAAAGCACAGGCTGCGTAAGACCTGTAGACATCGATCATGACGATGATCTAGACCTCTTTATTGGTGCCAGGTTAACTTCAATGAATTATCCAAAAACTCCGCAAAGCACAATTCTTATAAACGATCATGGAACCTTTAAGGAACTGAAAAAAACCGTAGTTTCCGAAATTGGAATGGTTACGGATGCCATTTGGCAGGATCTTGACAATGATTCCTGGGAGGATCTGATTATTGTGGGAGAATTCATGCCAATTTCAATTTTTAAAAACCATTCCGGAACCTTAAAAAAAATGGCAGATCAGTGGTTTGATGAAAACAACAAATCTGTTACAACAGAAGGATGGTGGAATTGCATCGAGCTGGGAGATTTTGACAACGATGGAGATGTAGATATGATTGCCGGAAACCAAGGATTAAACGGGTACCTGCAACCAAGAGAAAATTATCCCATCTATGTTTACAATAAAGATTTTGATGAAAACGGCACTTATGATCCACTCTTAGGACAATATTTCGAACATGAAGAAAATGAGATTTTATACCCTTTTCACACAAGGGAAGATATCAAACTTCAGTTTCCGGAATCTATGATTCAATTCTACACCTTTGAGGATTTCGCCAAAGTAAGTTTTGAAAGTCTTTTAAAGATCAAAGATCTTGAGGCAGAAACCCTGAAAGCGACCACTTTTGCCAGCTCTTATATAGAAAATTTAGGAGAGTTGAATTTTAAAATACATCCTTTACCGCTCGAATTTCAGGTATCTCCTGTCAATGATTTCCTGGTGGATGATTTCGATCAGGATGGGCAAACCGACATCCTTGCTGTTGGAAATGACCTATCAGCCGAATCCAACTACGGCCAGTTTGACGCCCTTACAGGTTTGATGATAAAAACAAATGGTAAGAATTTCGAATTGATCCCCACGAGAACATCAGGATTCAATGTTTCAGGACATTCAAAACACCTCATCAAATTCTTTGACCAACGGGGCAGAACCTATATCATGGCCACTCAAAATAATGATAAAATCAAACTATTTGAGTTAAAAAAGTAGCGTTAAAGTCTATCTTATTTTAAAAAATCATTAAGAAGGCCTCCAAGGCTTCCAGATGATTTTGAACCACCACCCAACATGCTGGCAATATCATCCACGGAGCTATTATTTCCATCAAACCCTTGAATCAGAGAAGCCATTGATGCCATATCTCCACCTTGACCTCCCAACAAACCTCCTAACATATCTGTTAATCCTCCTGCATCAGAAACATTGCTATTCTTGGTTTGTTTCCCCAGATAACTCATAATAAATGGTGCGGCAACTTTTAAAATATTCATGGCCGAACCCATGTCGATACCCGATGATTTGCTAAGCGCATTGGCAGCATTATTTTCCTGTCCACCAAAAATATGTCCAAGAATATTAGCACCATCGTCCATGACATCCTGATCAATACTGTCTCCTCCTAAAATCGAACTCATATCATCCATCCTGCCTCCTCCGCTGTGTACAGGAGAATTGAGGGCCCCAAGCAACTGCGCAGACCCTTCTGCAGAACTGCTGTTGTTTTGCAATGCACCTAAAAGTAAGGGCATGGCCGTAGACAAGGCGCCTGAGGCACTTTTTGCATCGATACCCAACTGTTTTCCTGCACTATTGGCCAATTCCTGACCCATTTCACTATTTAGTAAATCTAGTATTCCACTCATGTCTCATTTTTTAATATTGATTTCAATAAAGATACGGATTTTTTAGCCCTTTTTCAGTCCACTCCTTTTGAAAAATCACAACCTATAAAAATCGATCTACCTCCTTATAGGCCGCAAGCAAACTCTCTTCACCTGTGCTGCCCGCTAATGAATTTCCATGTTCCATTCCGAGAATACCTTTGTATCCTTTTGTATGAATATATTTAAACACATTTTTATAGTTGATTTCTCCCGTCGTAGGTTCCTTTCTGCCCGGATTGTCACCAATTTGAAAATAGGCGATCTCATCCCAGCATTTCTCTATGTTAGGCAATAAATTACCCTCCTGAATCTGCTGATGATAAATATCAAATAGAATTTTACAGGATGGTGAATTCACGTTTCTGCAAATTTGATAGGCTTGCGGGCTTTCAGATAAAAACAGCCCTGGATGGTCTCTAAAATTCAAGGGTTCCAAGACCATCGTTACTCCATGTGGTTCGAGAATGGCAGCGGCCTGTTTTAAACTCTCCACAACATGCTCTGTTTGATAAGCCATGTTTAGTCCTAAGTCAACATGGCCTGGAACTACCGTCATCCAACGGGCATTTACCCGATTTGCGACTTCTAGAGAAGCTCGTATATCATTGAGAAACTCTTCTCTCTTTTCCAGGTTTCCACTTGCTAAATTTGCTTCTTTCCAATATATTTTATGTGCCACGAAGACACCCATGGCCAGACCTCTTTTTTGCATAACGTCTGCCATGGCTTTTTGTAACGCAACTGTTCTCCCCTTCATACCATTGTCTTCAAAAGCCGTAAAACCCTGATCTGCAATAAAGTTCAGTTGATCTATTGGATCCTCTCCTGCCAAATTCTTAAACATACCCAGATGAGGGGCATAGTTCAGGTTGAATTTATACGCTTGCGCTGATCGATCAAATGCGTACAAGCCATTGGAGGAATAAAGCCCCATGGCAGCCATACTGAGGAATTTTGTAAATCTCCTTCTTTCCATTTTATATAAATTTCGTTACACCTGGAGTGGGAATCACATAATTCCCCTCGCTATCTGGCAGGGTTGGAGGTGTTGTATCCCAATTCATATTTTCAGGCACCAGATTCAATTTTGAATGCAAGGCTTCTTCCATGGTAATTTCCTGTCCTGTATAGGTTGCCATCCTACCTAAAATGGCAGTTAAAGTACTTTTAGCTCCATTTTCCGCATCACTGATCACTTCATTATTTCTAATACTCGCAAATAATCGATCATGTTCAACCTGATATGGATTAGGATCCTGATCACTTCTTCTGGGGTATTTATAGGTCACATTACCATCGAGATCTGTAATGATTGCTTTTCCTAATTCAAGGCTTCCCTTGCTGCCTTGAAAAACTTCATCAACCCGGTTCATGCAATTGGGTTGATGCCTGCATTGGCTGGAAACCACTGCTCCACTGGCATAGGTGAATTCTACAAAATGATGGTCAAATATCTCTCCATGATCTTTTCCGGTCCTTACCTGTCTTCCTCCCATTCCTTGTGCAGAAACCGGATAATCACCGATAAACCAATTGGCCACATCTATATTATGGATATGTTGCTCTAAAATATGATCCCCACATAACCAATTAAAATAATACCAATTACGCATTTGGTACTCTAGCTCTGTTTGTTCAGGCAACCTTTTTCTAACCCATACTCCCGGACTGTTCCAATAGACCTGGCCTGCTGTAATTTTTCCAATAGCACCATTCTGAACTTTGTCGAATAAATCAATATATTTAGACTCGTAATGACGTTGAAGTCCTACCACCACATTCAATTTCTTCTCCTTTGCAACTTTGGCGGCTTTCAAAACCCTTCTGATCCCTGCAGGCCCTGTTGCCAAAGGTTTTTCCATAAAAACATGCTTCTCCTGAGAAACCGCATACTCAAAATGATATGGTCTGAATCCCGGAGGTGTCGCCAAAATAACAACATCCGCCAGTTCAATGGCCTTTTTATAGGCATCAAAACCTACAAAACGATTTTCACTTTTCACCTCTATTATTTTTTCATCTTCAAAATGCTCTTGAATCATCTGCAAACTCCCCTCCAATCTGTCTTGAAACGCATCCGCCATGGCAACCAATTCAACATTTTCATCAGCCGTCAAGGCTTGAACAGCAGCTCCGGAACCCCGGCCTCCGCATCCTACCAATGCCAGTTTTAAGGTTTTCTCATTATGAACCATGGACATAGCTTCTATCGCAAATGGGCTTGTTAAAATTGCTCCTGAAGCCAGGCTTGTCTTTTGAATGAATTCACGTCTTGCAGATCCAGTCGAATTTAATTTACTTTTATTCATTGGTTTCGTTTGATTTTATTCTCCAGTATTTTTGTTGTTCTTCTTCAGAGGGCGTTTTCAATGGCCTTACAATTCTAAATCCTACAAAAGGAGCATCGGTATGCCACCACAAACTTTTTGGAATTTGCGGATCTCTCATCTTCCAACGTTTAGAAGAGGGCAATCTGGAAGCGCTCCGCAATGCCATTGGATCATCCTGCCATGAACCCCCTCTTACAGATTTGGGATAGGTTTTCTCAGCAAGTACCAAAGGATCTTCCACGGTCCCTTGACGTTGCTTATACCCTTCCGGATTAAATTGATCCAGTGTCCATTCCGCCACATTACCATGCATATCATACAAGCCCCAATCATTTGGCTGCAACTGTCTCACCTTTTGAGTTTTCCCCTCACTATTCCCTGAAAACCATGCATATTTCGGCAATTCTGAAAGGTCATCTCCAAAGGAATAGGCAGTTTCACTTCCTGCTCTGCAGGCGTATTCCCATTCCGCCTCCGTTGGCAATCGATAAAAATATCCGGTCATGGCCGACAGCCATTGACAAAATCTCGATGCGGCCAGCTGAGTCATACAAATGGCCGGATACCCCTGGACACCCATTCCAAAACTCATATCTACATAAGGAATCGTGGCACCGGTGACTGCATCCACCATTATATCGACTTCACTACCCCTGACAAGAGAGGCCTGCTGCGCGTCCATTTTTCTATTCACAAAGAGATTATACAGATCCCAGGTAATTTCAACCTCACTCATCCAAAAAGCAGATACCTCGACATCATGTTCCGGCAATTCTGTTTCCTGAACTCCCCAGGATGTCTTATTACTGCCCATTTTATAAGATCCGCTCTCTATAAAAATAAGTTCTAAATTCAGCCCGGAACCTTTGATGCTTTGCGTATAATTCTCCTGACTTTGCTGAGCGTGCATACATCCTGTAAGCAACAAACCAAATATGCAGCAACGCCTGCAAAATGCAAAAAAGTTATTTTTCTGAAAACATGTCAACAGATGGATCATGCAGCTCAAAATTATCGTTGAAAATCAAGCCATTGTTTGGCAAATTCTTCAGACAAAAGCCATGAAGCTTTGGTTTTATCGTAGGGATATTGATCAAAACTATAAATCTCTCCCCTCACATTATCTCCTAACCAACCGGAGTTTTCCGGAATATCAGCCAAGGTGTTAGATCCTGAAAGCAATCTTTTTTCCAATACTTCCGAGAAAAACATTTGAATCATTGCCTCCGGTGCATCAAGTCCACCGAAATGATCCGTATCAGGTTCCAAAATCAAAGACCAATTGGCTCCTGCAAGTCTTTTTTCAGCGATTACCTCAAAAATTCGACTGTTCCTTTGAGGTGCATCTAATTCACCAAAGAATAGTAGTCCGGGTATCCTAAGATTTGTATCAGGAGTAATATCCATACTCCCGCCACGCATATTCGCAAAGCCCAGCACTCTATCCGGAAGAAACCCTGAAAAACTATAGCTAAAAACACCCCCGGCAGAATAACCTCTTAACAATAAAGGAAGATCCTTGATATAGTCCTTTCCAATTTTATCTGCCAGGAACCCTAAACTATTTAATAGCGCTCTTCCACTTCCTCTTTGGGCGTCGGTATAAGAAACGCTCGCTCCCTCTGCATTTGTCAAATAAACAGCTAAAATTGCAATGCTTTCCTTCCTCGCAAATTCCTGCCAATAGGCCGAATTCGCGTAGCCCAGACCATTTGAATTATAGCTATGAGTAAGCACTGCAACTGCCCTGACAGGATTGGTAATATCCGGAACCCAAAGTTTAAACTCCGCAATCTCGAAATTATCCTCTGGAGTCGCAAAAACTTCATATGTCGTGTCATCAATAAATGCACCGTAACGCAACTCAGGTTCAATAATGGGTCCTGGTTCACTGTCATCTCCGCCGCAAGACCATAAAAATATCAGGCACATTGCTGCGAAATAAATCAATCGGGATTTTAACTTGATGAGTGGCATATGGATATAAATATACTTAAAAATCAAGGTAATAAACAAGCAAGATGCATTTTTATGAAAACCACGAAGCAGCGTAAAAGAGTTATTTACATTTCAATTTCAATTATTAATTCACCATAAAATTGCATATTTGTTTTATGATGCTCTATTTACAGAAAAATACATCTGAAATGCCTTGGGTCTTTGTCCCGGGATTGTAACTCATTCCTTAAAGAGCAATTCACTTTTTTTACTAATTTTTTAAATAATCCAATGAACAATATTATTGTAATAGGTGCCGGAATGGTCGGCAGCGCCATGGCCATCGATATGGCTAAAAAACATAAAGTCACACTTACTGATATCAATATCAAGGTCTTAGAAGGCATCAAAAAGAAACACCCCTCCTTGCAAATCCAAACCCTGGATGTTACCAACACTGAAGCGCTTAAGAATGCCATTCAGCCTTTCGACCTGGTAATCTGTGCTGTACCGGGATTTTTAGGTTTTAATACCTTAAAAAATATTCTGGAAGCTGAGAAAAACGTTGTTGATATTTCATTTTTCCCTGAAAACAGTTTAGACCTGCATGAATTAGCCAAGCGTAAAAATGTCACAGCCATTGTAGATTGTGGCGTAGCCCCAGGAATGGACAATGTCATTCTTGGTTATTATAATGAAATTATGAAGCTCACAGATTTTGAGTGCCTCGTAGGAGGATTGCCCAAAGAAAAAAAATGGCCCTTTGCCTATAAAGCACCCTTTTCTCCTATCGACGTTATTGAAGAATATACCAGACCCGCACGGTATGTGGAAAATGGCCATGAAGTAGTCAAAGAGGCTTTAACTGATTGTGACTTTGTTCATTTCGATAAAATAGGAACACTGGAATCTTTCAATTCTGACGGTCTGAGATCTATTATTCACACCATGCCTCATATCCCAAATATGAAAGAGAAAACACTGAGATATCCCGGTCATGTAGAATATATTCGAGTTTTAAAAGAAAGTGGATTTTTTAATGAATCTAAGATCGAAATAAATGGAACAAGCATAAGCCCCTTGGAATTCACAAGTAAAGTCTTATTTAAAGAATGGAAACTGGAAAACAATGAAGAAGAATTGACGGTAATGAGAATCACTTTAAAAGGCGAAAATTCTCAGGGTCAAATTGAAGAAATTAGGTACGACCTTCATGATGAATATTGTACTGACACCAATACATCTTCCATGTCCAGAACTACCGGCTATACAGCAACGGCCGCGGCCAACCTTTTTCTGGAAGGATTATTTAAAGAAAAAGGTGTATTTCCTCCTGAACTTGTCGGTAAACATGAATCCTGCTTTCACTATTTCCTGAACTATCTTAAAGAACGCAATGTACATTATATTAAAAGTTCAAGAATCTGTTCTTAAAAATGAAACTCTTCGAACAGGTCTGAAAGCAGCATTTTTATTCTAAAGCAAAGGCAATATAGTTCGCACCGGAGGGGGTTCCCATTTTACCTCCTCCACAGGCGATCACAACAAACTGTTTTGATCCTACCATATAAGTACTCGGTGTGGCATACCCGCCTGCAGGTAACTTATACTTCCATAACTCTGCCCCATTGTCTTTATCAAAAACCCTGAAATATTCATCTTTAGATGCAGCAATAAAAATAACCCCGCCTGCAGTCAATACCGGCCCTCCGTAATTCTCTGTGCCTGTCTTCGAAATTCCTGCCGCTGTCAATTCCTCATATTCCCCTAAAGGAACCTGCCAGATCAGCTCCCCTTTATTCATATCTACAGCAGTCAAAGTACCCCATGGCGGTTTTACCGCAGGATAGCCCTTATCATCAAAAAAACGGTTGTATCCGGTATGGGTAAAGGGTGCTTCATGGGTTTTTGTGTCGGGGCTGTCAGGAATATGCACCTCCACCAATCTGTCTTCTCTTATATATGCCAGAATGCTTTCTAAATCAGTGGTAGGCAAATGGCTGAAAGACGGCATAAAACCTTTACCTGTTTGAACGATTTTCATCATTTCTTCTTTAGAATATTTTTCTTGAATTCCTTGTAAAGAAGGAAATGTCCCTGAAGGATCTCCTTCCTGTTGTTGACCATGACATACAGCGCAATTCTTTAGGTAGGACCTTCTTCCAGCCACCGTATTTTCATTCGGATTCGCTTCTAAGGGTACCATCATATGTATCCAGGGCATGATATTCGAATTTACATAGATGATGCCAGCGCTCGCGTCTGCGGCAACCCCTCCCCATTCACTTCCTCCATCGAATCCAGGAAAAATAACAGTACCCTGAGTACTTGGAGGAGTAAATGGTTCTCCCGTTCTCAGAGTTTTTAAAATGTTTGAAACATATGTATGCGAAGTTGAATCAATATTGGTGACTAATTCCTGATCAAAGACCTGAGGTACAATTGGTTTTGGTAATTGTGGAACTGGCTGTGTTGGCCAGCTCAGCTCTCCCTTGAGGTCTGAAGAAGGCACAGGGATTTCATCGACAGGAAAAAGAGGTTCTCCCGAAACTCGATCAAATAAAAAAATAAATCCTTGTTTTGTAATCTGTGCTACTGCATCGATCTTCTGTCCCTCTCTTTCAACCTGAATTAAGTTTGGTGGCGCTGGTAAATCCTTGTCCAGGATATCATGATGTACCGTTTGAAAATGCCAGATACGTTCCCCTGTATTGGCATCAAGTGCCAAAAGACTATTCGCAAATAAATTTTCACCTTCACGATCACCTCCCCAGAAGTCATAAGCTGCCGAGCCGGTAGGGCAATAAACAATCCCTTTTTTTGGGTCAAGGCTCATTCCGGACCAGTTGTTCGCACCTCCTGCATATGTATAAGCTTCTTTTGGCCAGGTATCATAACCATATTCACCTGGAAGGGGAATGGTATGAAAAATCCATTCCATCGCCCCAGTGAGCACATTAAATGCCCTTATATGTCCGCTGGCGGCTCCCATTGTTTCAGACACCACAGACCCAATAATAAGCTTATTTTCATATACAATTCCGGGTGTCTTGGAAACTACATAACTATCTTGAGAGCGATTATCCAAACCTTCTTTTAAGGATACGATCCCATTATCGCCAAATGATCTAATCATCTGGCCCGTAAGCGCATCAATTGCATACAAATTCGAACCAGCCGTCATGAACAATCGTTTATCATTGGCATTTTCCCAATAAGTCACACCTCGGTTCACATGCATTGAGAAAGCCTCATTTACGTTAGGGTCAAACTCCCATATCAGTTCTCCAGTTCCTGCATGCAAAGCAAAAAGACGGAGTTCGGGTGAAGTCCCGTAAAGCACATTATCAATAATAATTGGATTGCATTGAATTTGTGATCTGTTATTCGGATCTGCTTTCCCGGAATTATAGGTCCAGGCAACTTTGAGCTGTTGTACATTCCCCTTATTGATCTGATCTAATGAGGAAAACTGATTACTATCATTTCCTCCAAGGTAAACAGGCCAATCAACATTTACATCATCAGCAGCATGATCAGGCCTGCAGCTGGTGAAGAGCAACAAGAACATTATAAAAATAAAGTTTAATTGCTTTGACATAGACCTTTATAACTTTATGATGGAATCAGAAAAAGCTTCAACACGCTTCCAGTCGGTATATTCAATTTTAGCATTTCTATCAGTTGGCCCCTTGGTCATCCACATGATGAACTGTATCATAATACGATCAAAGTAGGGATATTTTTGATAGTCTAACATTCCTGCAAACACTTCAACAAGAGAGGGCTTCCAAGTAATGGATTTTAAAAATTTGATGACATAGGGATTTGTATCTGCCTGATTCTTCTCTGGTTTTCTCGCTACTAAATTGACGGAAAAAAACACAGTTTTATGTGATTCCAGAGCAGTCTGATTCTTATTGATAAAGTCCAGCACCGATTTATGATGAACTCCATATCGAATACTACATCCAATCACAATCTTTCCATAATCGTCCAGAGATCCTTGAAATTCATCAATTTCAAAGAGCGTCACATCTTCATCTTTCTCTTGTAAACAATTTACTAAGAATTTACAGATCTTCAGGGTTTGCCCATCTACTGAGGCATATAAAATTAGCGTCGTTTTTGTTGTCATACAGGTTTACTAGTTCATTCTGAAGATTTAATTTTTTCCAATTGCGCTTTCAACTTGAGCGCTGCAGGGGTAATGGCCAGGCCTCCCAAACCTGTACACTTTACACAGGTTGGCATATCCGCACTTACCCGCTGAACTGTTTCCAGTACCTGATCAAGAGGAATCAAATGAGCAAAGCCAGAAATAGCCATGGTTGCAGAAGAAAGTGCATTCACAGCAGCACTGGTATTTTTCCCTAAACATGGGGCCTCTACTCTATCCGCAATAGGGTCACATACCAAACCAATCATATTCTGAATCGCCATTGAAGCAGCTCCCAGTCCTTCAGACGCATTTCCTTTAAATAACTCTACAATTCCGGCTGCCGCCATACCAGCAGAAGCGCCGCATTCTACCTGACATCCATGTTCTTCCGCTGAAAAACCTGGTCCCATTGCAAAATAGGCTCCTACAAGTCCGGCTGCATAATAGGCCATGATCCTTTCTTCCATACTGGCCTCCACTTCATCTGAAACTGCCTTTAAAGCAGCCCCCACCGTACCACAAGATCCAGCTGTTGGATTGGCTACAATAACCTCTAAGGCACTTTTTGATTCCATAATGGCAGCCACATTCTCAATAATTGTGTTAATAATAGAGTCTTGTAAAATTCTTCCTTTTTTTTCAGCTTTTGCAACAAGATTCGATTGCTGAGGAAGGATTCTATCCTGATATGTTGTTCCGGCGAGACCTTTCTGTATACTGTTATCAATAATCTCAATGATTTCCTGCATCTTAGATTTCAAGACACCTTTTGACAAACCACTTCGATATTCCTCATAAAGCAATCCCAGAGCTCCTAATGACATGTCATTTTCCTGACCAAAGTGAATCAATGATGCTATCGTATCAAATGGAAGATTCTTTTCTCTTCCCGACACAACCGGCATAATTGGCTGTATGACGCATATTTTAATTATTTCATCAAATCCATGTAAAAGTCTTATGAATTCTTCATCGAAAGCGGTAGAAGAAGCAAAAATATAGAGCGATTTCTTCTCGGAAACTACCTGTTCAAATCTATACTTATTTGTGGATAATTCTCTTAATTCATTTTCAATCTGATTAGGTCCCCAAAGCAGTAACTGATGCTGATCACCTTTCATCTGTACCTTGAAATTATCAATCCTTTGAATTTCAAAGGAACCTCCTCCAAGAGAAGCCGCCAATACTTGCACCTGATCTTCGTTTTCATCCAGCAAAGTTAATTGCATACTGTTGGCATGTGAATTCTCAAAGCTGCTGATTTCGTACTGAATGTCAACATTTCTTTCTCTGGCAATTCTTTCCGTCTCTTTCATTTGATCATTAGACATATCAATTTGAAGCAGGCCTCCATTCATTCCTAAAACTGTCCCTTGCTCCTCATAGTTTGTCACCCAGGCGCCTTCTTTATCAAACGCTATTAAAGCATTCTTTAATTGACCGTTGATCAATTGAACAGCCATCATAGCCACCCTCCATGAGGCAGCAGTATGTGAACTTGACGGTCCACGCATCACAGGCCCTATCACATCATTAAATATGCTTGGAAGTTGTTTCATAAGTTCTTTTTTAGTCGCAGTATCGATTCAAAATCTCTAACAAAATACCGAATGATTCGATTAAAATTACGGATTAATTTTTAATTCGACCTATTGAGAATAATGCATTCGAAACTTTATTTTTAACTTTATAAACAATCGCTTATTTTCGTCCATAATTCGACATACCCGATAGCCCATGAAAAATAATTATACTTATTACTTAGTGCTCTTTATAAGTCTGTTTCTATCTCCCCTGACCTTGTTTTCGCAAAAAGATCAAATCCCACTGGAAACAGCACTTGAACAAAACAGTGAACGGCAATTGATCAAAATTGGAATGATTACGGCAAGTAAACCTGCAAAAATAAAGTTTGGTGCGTATCATTCTGATAATAGAAAAGGGGCCAGCGAAGCCAAAGATGAAAACGGTAAAGCACTTTTATTTTCCTTTGATCTATTCAACCAAGAGGGGAACAAAGCCAGCATCGAAGGAGCTACTAATTTAGAATCCAACGATACCAATCCAAGGAATGATGTAAGTATCTATATTTCTACGGATATTGATGAAGAGGATCTTTGGGTATTATTGATGATTAAAACTCCGGAGACCAATGAGTTTTCATTAAAAAACACCTTCCTGACCAACGGAAGTGATGAAATAACTTTTCAGACTGCAACTGGTGAACCGACAGGAAAATCTGAAGTGACAGCTCCCAAAGGAATAACGGCTTATATTAATGGGAATCCATTGGGTGCTATGCAGTATTACTCAGGAGGATCCTTCAGTTATAAAAAGTTTATTTGGGTTTCGGATTCCATGGATCAACAATTACAATTCGTAACAGCCGCTGTTTTTTCTGCCATGCTCGAAGTGGGCGATTATTTTATCGACACGCAATTTACTGACTAATTTTCAGAAGCAACTATTTGATCTTTCCCAGTATCTTGTCCATGACCCAGCTGGTATGCAACGCTGTTTTTCCTGTAGATGGGTGGATAAAATCTTTATTGAACAATTGATCTCTCATAAACTGAACATGATGTAACTGAACATGGGTTGGATGCTCAATATTCCAGGTATCTCTG
Organism: Lutimonas sp.; assembly: GCF_051011215.1. Lineage (NCBI taxonomy): Bacteria > Pseudomonadati > Bacteroidota > Flavobacteriia > Flavobacteriales > Flavobacteriaceae > Lutimonas > Lutimonas sp. The sequence continues at coordinate 4,076 of NZ_JBPCUJ010000079.1, read as the reverse complement.
CCAGCATCCGTTTCCAAAACCAGCGGATCATTTTCGAAAATAGAAAATTCGATCCTTCCTTTAGACCCTGTAATCGTTACCTTGTCTTCTTTCTTAAAAGTACCAAAATTCCAACTTCCCGTACCTGAAACACCATTCTCATGCATCCATGATGCTGAGACATTATCCAAACCACTATATAGACCTTGCTGATTACTACTCACTCCTTGTGCAGACCTTATGGTTCCCAAATAATAAGAAAAGAGATCTAAACCATGACTGGCCAAATCATCAAAATAGCCACCTGGGGCCACATTTACATCCGTTCTCCAATTATAGTCCCCTGACAGATCAATCTTACTTGGTGGCTTCTGTAAGGTCCAGTGAATACTGCGTATCTCACCTATTCTACCCTCTTTTAACCACACTTTTACCTTATCAAATTTTGGCAAACTTCTTCGGTAATAGGCAACAAACAAAGGGAGGTTTTGTTCTTCAAAGGCTGAACAAATATCAAGGCATTCCTGATAGCTGGGAGCCATTGGTTTTTCAATACAGCAAGGCTTTTTTGCTCTGGCTACCTTCATGGCGTAAAATGCATGCGTATCTGGCGGTGTGGCAATATAAACAGCGTCAATTTCAGGGTCGTTTATAAGAGCTTCAGCATCTCCGTAAAACTTTCGGATATGATGCCGTTTCGCATAATCTTCTGCTTTGAGTATATTCCTTCTCATCACAGCAACTAACTCAAAACCTTCAATCAGATTATAAGCCGGACCACTTTTCAATTCGGTAACATCTCCGCATCCAATAATACCCCAGCGAACAGTAGCTTTCTTACTCATGATAATTTCCTTTAAAAAATAAAAATCCTAGCTATTAAACTGACATCGTATAAGCAAGTTCCAACCATTCCTTTAATTCTTGGTCTATCTGATCCACACTTGTTAACTGTACTCGATGTGTACACATCGTTCCGAAAGGCCCTGAATTCTCTAAACGTCCTTTCACCGGGATCCCTTTTAGTTTCAAACCTAGATCAATTCTGGTTTTAGTCGCAGGTTTGACCAGAGCAAATTGTCTTTTACGAATAAAACTAACACTGGTCTTTTTTGGTGTGATCGTAACATCTTCTCCAAAGTCTTTTATCACTTGCTCCAAAAATTCATAAATTGCTACTAAGTTTTCCTTTCCTTTATATTGAGCCGAAACCAGATCTAAAGGCTTTTGTGTTTCGTCTTTTGACAAGGTGACAATAGTATTGGCAAATCCATGGGTTACACCATGTTTACTTTTTAAATATTTTACGCCTTCTGAATGTTTCTCAAAAGTAAGGTCCTTCAATATGTTTTTCCATTCTTCCAATGATTTACCTGTCTTTTCAGGCATATTATCAATCATCGTCTTCAGTGCTTTATCCATATCTATTAAGTTATGTTTTAAAATTATTTTTTATCAAACCACAAAAATTGATACGCAATTAAAAGTGTATTAAAATCTGCTCCTGACAACGTAAACAAACCATTGGTATAAGCGGCTTTTAATGAACTTTTATTATTCAAACGATAGGCAAATGCCAATCCATACCTGTTGTTCTTTAATCGTGTCTGTTCAATTCCGTTGATAATGGTCTCTCCTCCACGGACTCCTCCCAATGACACTGCCAACCAAATTCCTGGTTTAAAAATATACGTAGCATGCGCCTGCAAACCAAATAGCGGTTTTTGCTCAGAAACAACACCTCCAAAAAAATTGTCATTATCACTAAAAAACCATGTTGATAAATGACTTTCTAAAACTAATTTATCTTGGATGGCATAGGATCCCGCAACAACAGCCTTCACACCCCATCTGTTTCCTCCTAAATTAATCAATTTTTCTGGTTCATACTGACCAAGAGGAACTTTAAATCGCACAGAAACACCCAATTTAAAATCGTTTTGTTTTTTCTTGAAAAACTCTTGAGGTTTCAAAGCATCTACGCCAACCAAAATCATAGAGATTCGCACAAGGGGGTCTCCAAAACCATTTTTGGTGGTAGAGGCTTCCTCTCCTTCAAACAGGGCTTCATAGTCACCGATAGCATAGGGAACCACTACATCAAATTTAGTCAATCGATTTAAAAACTTAAAGCTTCTGAAATAACCTAATCCGATGACACTCATTTTAGAATTCAGGTCTTCAATCGGTAAGGTATTATCCAACAGAATCTCTCCAGTTGAATAGCCATAGGATGCAATCCCAATGTTTCCACCTATAGGAATGGCTGATAGAAATCCTGGTTCTAAATCCTGAGAATGGATGTTATTGCCACATATCAAAGAAAAAACACATAGAATAAGGATAGACAGTCTGCTAATTGCACAAGCCTCTCTATGCCCGATCTTATGTGTTTTTTCAATGACTCTCACTTATTTCCAACTAAACAATTCAAGTATTAGGCAAGATAATCAATTTGAAAAATATCTTATTGTTAGGGAAAATCCAGGCCTGTTATCTCAAGAAGGCCGAGGTAAACAAGATCATTCTTATTGAGATACAGTAATCTTCTCTAAAGAAATAGCCATAGCTTCAGCATATGTTAGTATAAGTACTTCTCCTATTTTCAATTCTGTAATAAGCTCTTCATCTTCCATAGGAATCGAAACATAATTCCCATTAGGGCCTTTTACAGTGGCTATCATATTTGGTCTGTTTAATACCTCAATGGTTACAACAGCTTTGGCTATTGCTCCAACAACAGCTCCCGGATCCATTCCTTCGGGTGCTTTTCCTCCTTCGGCCATCATTTGAAGTGGTTCTGCCAGCTCTTCTGGGGTTGGATCCCTGAATTCTGCCTTGATATATGTATAATAATCAAATTGCATCACGTCATCCACGGCAATTTCATCAAAACGTTCGACCTCTTCACCGGCTGTAAGTGTCACCAGACCACCTTCTTTGCTCATCAACGTAATTTCTCTGGTTTCTTTATTAATCGCCGAAACCGTTCCTTGCATGGTTACTTGTTCCGCTTTTTCTCTTGGAGCCCTTCTTTCTTTAGTTTCCTGTGCAAAAGATACTGCACTAAATAGCAACATTAAAGCAATACTAAGCACACTAATTTTAGATAATTTCATTTTATATTTATTAAGGTTTGTAATTTACGAATATACTTTATTTCGTACAGTATTAAGATATCTTTTAGCTACTAAATCATTCTCTATAATTCTTATGCTCCATAACTATTTTCAACATCCATATCACACAATTCAATCAAGACTTTAGAAATTTTTTCCGTCACCTTTTTAAAAAACACTTCACCCTTTTCCCTTGTCGCCTGCCTTGGGTCTCCAATTCCTGTATCCGCCGTCGCCTTAGACCATTTTCGTTCGGTCCATAGCCAATTTTCTGAAAAAGAAGTTATTTTCTGTTTCCTCTCCTTTCCCGCACCCCAGGTCTCTTTGGGCAACACTAGATCTGGTCTTAAATAGAGAAGTAAACTCGTTTCCATTTCCTCAGCATGATCTCCATCCATCTCAAAAAAGGATGCTCGATCCATGGCTTGAAACCAATTGGAACTTGCTAAAAACATTTTTGGAAATTCCAGGCCTAACTCTCGAAGCATTGTTTTAAAGTCATTTCCACCATGACTGTTAAAAACTAATAATTTATGAATTCCTTGCCTGTTCAGAACTGTAATGACATCTCTCAGTATCGCCAATTGAGTCGAAGGGTTCAAATTAATATCAAGATAAATATCACTTTGCCCTGTATTAACACCAAAAGGAATGGTAGGTAATACGGTTAGTTTTGCTCCTTTATCCCAGGCCAATCGTGCCGATTCCGCCGCGAGAAAATCAGATTCAATATTGTCGGTAGCATATGGCAAATGATAATTATGGGCCTCTGTGGCACCCCATGGCAGGATGGCTAGTTCTATCTTTTCATCCTTTAAATGTTTCCAATTTGTTTCGGCTAAAATATAAGATCTCATAAGCTGTATTTTATAAGGTTAATATACAGCTATTTCATGAATTCAATGTTTGAAAAAATCCATTCCTAAGGTGGCTCTGTTCTGATGGTCAAACAATGTGGCATTGTCCCAATGCGAGCCC
>NZ_JBPCUJ010000078.1:0-4416 GCF_051011215.1 Lutimonas sp. | reverse complement strand
ACGTTTTCGTCTACTGTAAACGTAACGGTTACGTCTCCATTAGTCTTCTCCATGATTGGAGCAGATTCCAATAAAGTACCTTCGTAATCTGACAAAACGACTGAGGATGAGTTAGTTAAGTTGGTAGTAAAAGAAGCCATAACCAACAATACGGCAATTGCAATAGTAAAATTTTTCATAATAATAAACTTTTAGATTTGTTTTGTATGTATTGTATATCAGCTCAAATAAGCTAATACACCAAATGTATCGGCTAAAAGGATATAAACCAATAGCGGAATCAGGTATTTTTAGATCTACCCAGAAACTACTAGATTTATCCCCAAAAACCACTAATTTGGTGTTCGAAAGATATAAAAATCTATTATTATGTGTTTTTCTCTAGTCTATTGCATGTAATTATTGGTGTTTAATGATTGTAAAGTACTGATAAACATATGCTTACCATGATGTTGTCTTATTTTTTTAAAACTTTCATTTGAATATTCAAAATTCTTTTTCTATATTGCATCTTCGTTAGCATTTGAATTTAATTTCAATAGTTGAAATATTTTATAGTAAGGAGAGAAGTTATTTGTTTATAGAAACTTGTTTCACTTCTCTCCTAACTCCCTTTCCTTTTTCCCCTTATAAGAAGAATTCAATTGAATCTTCTTTAGAAATACTCAAATTTTCAAAATTTGAGTATTTTTTTTGTTCAAAAAATAGTAAGGAGAGAAGCTATTTGATTATTCAATTTATTAGAAAACAATGTGCTTCACTTCTCTCCTTTCTCCCCTTTCGTCTTCTCCAATATCTGGAGTATATTTTTTTGATCTATTTCTAAGATGCAGAATCCCAACTAAGAAGGAGATTAAAATAGTAAGGAGAGAAGCTATTTGATTATTCAATTTATTAGAAAACAATGTGCTTCACTTCTCTCCTTTCTCCCCTTTCGTCTTCTCCATTGTCTGGAGTATTTTGTAGGATCTGGATACTATGCAGATCAATAAATTTTCACTTGAAACGATTCTTAAGTGTAAGAAGGTTAAAATAGTAAGGAGAGAAGCTTTTTATTACTTGATTCGTTAGAAAACAATGTGCTTCACTTCTCTCCTTTCTCCCCTGTCTTCTCTCCTGATTCAAAAACCGGAGTACTTTTTACTGCAAATTTACATTTGCAAGATCATTTCATTGAGAAATTTGATGTCTTTATGTCAATTTCGGAATGTATAGCAATCTTCCCACTTGTTGAAAATAGTAAGGAGAGAAGCAATTTGTTCTAATAGAATGGCAGAAACAATGCGCTTCACTTCTCTCCTTTCTCCCCTGTCTTCTCTCCTGATTAAAAAACCGGAGTATATTATACACTCACAAACTAATTGTTTCTGAGGCATCTCTTTAAGAGAAATTTGATTTTCAAAATGTCATTTTAGGAATTCATAGCAATTTATCCTAGGAGTTATAATAAGGAGAGAAGCTCTTTTTCTTCTTTGAAGCGAAAGTATCTTCTCTCCTTTCCCCCCTTATACCTTTTTTCAAAGGCTGTTTTTTCATAACAGTAACTATTACTTGAATAATTACACTACAAAGATATGCACACATCACAGTTCTCACAATAGAGGAACTTGGGATTTTCAAAATTCCCCAAAAACCGTTAGAAAGAAAAAGTCTAAAAAAAAGGCTGTTTAAACCAGGTTTAAACAGCCGTTACACACTATAACTAAGGTATTAGTCTTATCGTAACCGATCTACAGATTTTACAAGTTTCTCATCCTTAATGATTGCTTTATTTGACAAAACCAAAAAAACAATCACCAAAAGAGGTATGAAAACACCAATACCCTTCTCTGAAACAATTGTTTCTCCAGGTAAGTTTAGTAAATGGTATACAATAATTCCTAACAAAAAAAAGTTTATCACAATATTCAATCTATTGCTTATGATTTGTCTTGTACGATTCTTGTATGCTAGAAAGGATAGGAATGATACCAAACCCGATCCTATAAACAGTATAGGTACGACTAAGTTAAGTATACTCGTATCCTGAAATAAAGAATTTAAATATATTACATCACTATTCTGGTCCACCCAAAATGGGACCAAAAAAGCAACAAGCCATGATAATAGCATGGCAATAATTAAATAAATACTTTGAATTCTTTGTATCATATTCTGAAAATGATGGCAAAAATACATTAATCTTTTTAACAAATAAACTTTATATATTAATTTTATTTTGTAATATTGTCGCATCAAATCGAAACATATTGTAAGGTTACTTCTTTTACGATACCCAATTATATTATCAAAACATATTCATTTAAACAGATAATTCTTGCGAAAGAATTAATATCATTAATTAACATTTATATATGATGTTTGACATAGACGCACTCAAAGAGATGAAACTTTTGGAGTTGCAAGAAATTGCACAAAAAATCGATGTTCCAAAATTTCGTTCCTTGAAAAAACTTGATTTGGTTTATCAAATTTTAGATGTGCAAGCTGCGAACCCAAAGCAATTAAAGGATTCAGCCGCTGCCGTCAATAAACCAAAAAGAAAAAGAATTTCTAAGACAGATTCGGCACCTGAAATGGCTTCCCCAGCCACCGAAACTCCCAAAGAAACACTTCCAAAAACACAAAAACCAAAAGCGAAAGCGAAAGTAGCTCAGAATCCTGTAAGTACTTCTAAACAAGACAAACAAGAAGCGAGAAGCGAAGGAAAAGCAGACAATAGACCTGTAAAAACTGATTCAAAGACCAGTACTGGGGACAAACCTCATGTAAAACAACAGTCGAGAAATCAAAATCAACCGAAAGAGCAAAAGCATCAGAAAGATCAGAATGCTCCCAAGGATCAAAACACAGGCAAAGAACAGAATCAATCGAGAGATCAACATCACTCGAGGGATGCCAAAAAATCTCAAAATCATCACAGAGATCAAAGAAACCAAGGTTCAAATCAACAAAAAGATTCTCGCAACCAACATTCAAAACAGAATCCAAAACAACGTGGTAACGAGGCCAGTAAGCAAGTAAAGTACAGAGATCCTGAATTTGAATTTGACGGTATCATTGAAAGCGAAGGTGTATTGGAAATAATGCCTGACGGATATGGATTCTTGCGATCTTCTGATTACAACTATTTATCTTCTCCTGATGATATTTATGTGTCTCAATCTCAAATTAAATTATTTGGTTTAAAAACCGGAGACACTGTTAAAGGAAAAGTGAGACCTCCAAAAGAAGGAGAAAAGTATTTCCCTTTAATCAGGGTGAGCTTGATCAATGGACTAAGTCCGAGTATCGTTAGAGATCGAGTATCTTTTGAACATTTAACACCTTTGTTTCCTGAAGAGAAATTTAACCTGGCAGAGAAAGGATCTAACTTGTCTACAAGAGTGATTGACTTATTTTCACCTATTGGAAAAGGTCAAAGAGGAATGCTTGTTGCTCAGCCAAAAACAGGTAAAACGATTCTACTTAAAGACATTGCGAATGCCATTGCGGCGAATCATCCTGAGGTATATCAATTAGTATTATTGATTGATGAACGTCCGGAAGAAGTTACCGACATGCAGAGAAATGTAAAAGGTGAAGTAATTGCTTCGACTTTTGATGAATCTGCTGAAAAGCATGTCCGTGTTGCCAATATTGTTCTTGAAAAGGCTAAAAGATTGGTTGAATGTGGTCATGACGTTGTAATTCTATTAGATTCTATCACTCGATTGGCCAGAGCGTACAATACCGTAGCTCCTGCATCCGGAAAGATTCTTTCAGGTGGTATTGATGCCAACGCCCTGCATAAACCAAAAAGATTTTTTGGTGCGGCCAGAAATATTGAAAATGGTGGATCACTTACCATCATTGCTACAGCACTTACTGAAACAGGTTCGAAAATGGACGAAGTTATTTTTGAAGAATTCAAAGGAACTGGTAACATGGAACTTCAATTGGATAGAAATATTTCCAACAGAAGAATTTACCCAGCCATTGACCTGGTTAAATCAAGTACACGTAGAGATGATCTTCTTCATGGTGACAAAGCAAGACAACAAAGACTTTGGGTATTGAGAAAATACCTTGCGGATATGAATCCGATAGAAGCCATGGAATTCGTGAAAGATAAAATCAAATACACGAACAACAATGAAGAATTCTTGATGTCTATGAACGGATAATCATCGTTTTTTATTTTTTTTAGGTAAATTTCCTATTAAAAAACGCTTAAAGAATTGAAAGTCAGGTATAAAAATACCTGACTTTTTTTATGCAAAATCGTTTGTTTATATCTATAAATAATATGTATATTTGCACCCACATCGCGGGATAGAGCAGTAGGTAGCTCGTTGGGCTCATAACCCAAAGGTCGCTGGTTCGAGTCCAGCTCCCGCTACTAGGAAAACCTTTCAGGAAACTGAAAGGTTTTTT
>NZ_JBPCUJ010000077.1:0-12731 GCF_051011215.1 Lutimonas sp. | reverse complement strand
AACAATGAAAGCATTCCATTTGCCAACATTGTAATAGACAGCACCCAGATGGGCGCTACGTCGGATGAAAATGGTAAATTCGAAATCTCAAACATACAACCAGGAGTATACAATCTGACCTGTAGCTTTGTAGGATTCAAAACCACTTACATTTATGAAATAGGCGTTGGCTCAACCAGCGTAACGGAAATAAATATTGCTCTCTCAGAAGAGAGCGCCCTTCTTGACCAGGTAGTTATTCAAACAAATCAAATAGAAAAATCTGCAGAAAGCCCCTTAAGTAAACAAACCATTGGAGCAACTGAAATATATAGAAATCCCGGAACAAATCGCGACATCTCGAAAGTTATTCAAATACTTCCAGGGGTCGCAACCACAGTTTCGTTTAGGAATGACATCATCGTGCGAGGTGGTGCCCCTAATGAAAACAGATTCTATCTTGACGGAATCGAAATACCCAATATAAATCACTTTGCCACCCAGGGTTCTTCAGGAGGCCCTGTTGGAATGATCAATGTGAATTTTATTAGAGACGTAGATTTCTATTCTGGTGCTTTTCCTGCCAACCGAGGTAATACTTTAAGTTCGGTCATGGAATTTCAACAAATCACCGGAAACAGAGAAAAACTTGGCGGTAGCTTTATGGTGGGATCAAGTGATATCGGACTGACACTTAATGGTCCGACCGGAGAAAATTCTTCGTTTATCTTATCCGCAAGAAGATCTTACTTACAGTTTCTATTTCAGGCTTTAAAACTTCCATTTTTACCAACATACAATGATTTTCAGTACAAACACTTTTTTGAATTTGGAGAAAAGGATCAACTGACCATCGTAGGACTGGGCGCCATCGACAACTTTGAATTGAATGAAGATGTGAATGACGGTGAAACAGATCAGGAAACCATCGACAGAAACAATTATATTCTGGGCAACCTTCCCGTAAACAACCAATGGAATTATACCATTGGTGCGAACTGGAAGCACTTCTCAAAAAATAGTTTTCAGAATGTTGTCATTAGTCGAAATCAATTAAACAACAGCGCTGTCAAATACAAAGACAACGTAGAGGACCCTGAAAATTTGCTATACGATTATAATTCTGAAGAGATAGAAAATAAATTGCGCGTTGAAAGCACAAAGAGAATGAACGGTTGGGATTGGAATATTGGTGGAGGTTTTGAACATGTCAAATACACCAACTCTACCTTCAACGAACGGGTGATCAACGGAGAAGTTACGATTATAGATTTTGATTCTGAATTTACCATGCAAAAGTATTCCTTATTCACACATGTGAGTAAATCGGTTTTTAGCGAACGACTGTCACTATCCCTAGGACTTCGAACAGATGCCAATAGCTACTCGGAAGAGATGTCTAATTTTTTAGATCAATTATCTCCACGATTTTCTGCCTCTTACCAATTCACAGAGAAGTTTTCAGCAAGTTTTAATCTTGGCAGATACTACCAGTTACCAGCCTACACAGTAATGGGCTACCGCGATAATGACGGAAATCTGGTGAATAAAGATAATGGCATTACCTACATACAAAGTGATCACATCGTGGGTGGAGTACAATACAATCCTACCAAATATTCTAAGATTACGGTTGAAGCCTTCTATAAAAAATATGATGACTATCCTTTTCTCACCAATGATAGCATATCACTTGCCAATCTTGGTGGAGACTTTGGCGTTATTGGAAACGAACCTGCTACTTCAACATCGATGGGAAAAAGTTATGGTTTAGAATTCTTTTTACAACAAAAATTGAGCTCATCCGTATACGGACTAATCTCTTACACCTTTGTGAGAAGTGAGTTTAAAGACAAAAATGGAGAATATGTTGCCTCTTCCTGGGACAATCGCCATGTACTTAACATTACAGCGGGTAAAAAATTGAGAAAAAACTGGGAGATCGGGGCAAAATTCAGGTTCCTTGGTGGTTCACCCTATACCCCATACGACATAGAAGAATCCTCCAAAAAGGAAAACTGGGATGTCACCCAACGAGGTATTAATGACTGGGATTTACTAAATACGGAACGAAATGGGAATTCTCATGGACTTGATCTCAGGGTGGACAAGCGATGGTTCTTTAAAAAATGGGCCCTGAATGCCTATTTGGACATACAAAACATCTATAATTTTCAAACAGAAACACAGCCTTATCTCGATGTGGTCAGAGACGATAACGGAAATCCTATTGAAGATCCGAACAACCCTGACAGCTACCTCACTCAAGAAATAGAAAATACCGTCGGAACTGTGCTTCCTTCAATAGGACTTATGATTGAATTTTAGAACGTCCTGAAATTACACCTCCTGAGTGCTCTTATACGCTTCATCATGAACATTTGCAACGGCCCTTCCTGAAGGGTCGTTCATGTTCTTGAAACTCTCATCCCACTCCAATGCTATTTTAGTACTACAGGCAACTGATGCTTCCTGAGGTACACAAAGTGCTGCTGTATCTGAAGGAAAATGACTCGCAAAAATACTTCTATAATAGAATTCTTCTTTCGATGTTGGCGTTTGAATTGGAAACTTATATTTCGCATTTGCCAATTGCTCATCTGAGACTTCCTGATCTACAACCTCTTTTAAAGTATCGATCCAGCTATACCCTACTCCGTCAGAAAACTGTTCTTTCTGTCTCCATGCCACACTTTCTGGTAAATACTGTTCAAAAGCTTTTCGAACAACCCATTTCTCCATTCTTTCACCATTAATCATTTTGTCTTCAGGGTTAATTCTCATGGCAACATCCATAAATTCTTTATCCAAAAATGGCACCCTTCCTTCAATTCCCCAAGATGCCAATGATTTGTTGGCTCTCAAACAATCGTACATGTGCAATTTTTCAAGCTTTCTCACTGTTTCTTTATGGAATTCTTCAGCACTTGGCGCTTTGTGAAAATATAAATATCCTCCAAATAACTCATCCGCTCCTTCACCGGACAATACCATTTTTACTCCCATAGATTTGATCACTCTTGCCATCAAATACATGGGTGTAGAAGCCCTTATGGTTGTGATATCATACGTTTCAAGGTTGTAAATTACATCCTTTATAGCATCCAGACCTTCCTGAATCGTAAACTTAATTTCATGGTGTACTGTTCCGATATGATCTGCCACCTTCTGCGCTGCTGCCAAATCTGGAGATCCTTCAAGACCAACTGAAAAAGAATGCAATCTTGGCCACCAGGCTTCCTGGGTATCACCAGATTCTACTCTCTTTTCTGCATATTTTTTAGCCAAAGCGGAAGTCACTGACGAATCCAATCCTCCCGACAACAACACACCATAAGGCACATCACTCATCAACTGTCTGTGAACAGCCGCTTCTAAAGCATCATGCAATTCATCAATACTAGTTTGGTTTTCTTTGACTGCATCAAACTCGGTCCAATCTCTGTCATACCATCTTACCAATTCACCCTCTTTACTTGACAGATAATGTCCCGGAGGAAATAATTCAATTTTTGTGCAAACTCCTTCTAAAGCCTTTAACTCAGAAGCCACGTAGAAAGTTCCATTCGCATCCCATCCGATATATAGTGGAATAATACCCATATGATCTCTGGCAACAAAGTACTCATCCTTCTCAACATCATAAATTGCAAAACCAAAAATACCATTCATTTCATCAACAAAATCAACTCCTTTCTTCTGGTACAAGGCCAAAATGATCTCACAATCAGAATCTGTCTGAAAGTTATAAGATCCTTCAAACTGCTTGCGCAATTCCTGGTGGTTATATATTTCTCCATTGGCTGCTAAAACCAGTTTTTTATCCTCGCTAAATAAAGGCTGCTTCCCCGAAGCAGGATCTACAATTGCCAAACGTTCATGAGCCAGAATTGCTTTATCATTACTATAAATTCCACTCCAGTCTGGTCCGCGGTGACGGATCTTTTTAGACATCTCCAATAACTGTGGTCTTAAAACCTCAGCCTTCTCTTTTAAATCAAATGCACAAACTATTCCACACATGTCTTTTCTATTTAATTTTTATTATGATGCAAATATGCCTTAATTATTTCATTACGTAAACATAATATTCAATATTAATTATAAAATGAAACTTATTTTATTAATTAAGTTAATATATGTAATAATAATAAACAGAAAGTATTTCATTTATTTACGGATTGAAATGATGGGCAGTATCTTCTACCTTAGAACCTCTCTGAAATAGGAATCAAAACTAAAAACTTGTAAGTTTACCATTGACAAAAATGCTCCCCCAATAATGAATGAATTAATTAAAAAAATAGCAGCACTTTCCAAGCTATCAAAGGTTTTAGAACCGAATATGACTCATAGAGATCAGTACTATGCGCAAGTCAATTCTTTTTCAAATGAATTCATCCAGTCCTTAGGTGATCAGAAAACGTTTAATCCGGCTCCACCCGAGACACCCCTTTTTGCCATTAGTGAAAAAACAAAAACCTTGGAAGAAATCATCAACATCTTTCAAAAAGAGGTACCCAATAAAGGTATTAACGCAGCTTCAGGAAAACACTTTGGTTATATTCCCGGAGGTGGTATTTTTAGTGCTTCCCTGGGAGACTTCATGGTAGCTGTTTCAAATGAATATGCAGGAATGCATTACGCGTCTCCGGGAGGTGTGGCCATGGAAAATGAATTAATCCGCTGGATGTGCACTCTTTTTGACTATCCTGCAACCGCAATTGGCAATCTTACTTCTGGAGGGTCCATTGCAAATTTAATTGCACTTACATCTGCGCGAGACAAACATCAGATAAAAGGAGCTCTCATTGAAAAAAGTGTTATTTATCTAAGTAAACAGGCGCATCATTGTATTCAAAAAGCCCTGCGCATTATAGGGCTTGAAGATTGTATCATACGTTATGTAGACATTGACAATCGATCGAGAATGCTCCCTTTAGAATTAGACGCGCTTATACGTCAGGATATAGACAAAGGCTTGAATCCATTCCTGGTGGTTGCTTCGGCAGGAACTACTGATACAGGGGCGGTAGACCCCCTAGAAGAAATTGCTTTGATTTCTAAAAAATACCAGCTCTGGTTTCATGTAGATGCAGCCTATGGAGGTTTTTTCAAACTTATTGATTCAAAAAATGATTTGTTTAAGGGGATAGAACTTTCCGATTCACTGGTGGTAGACCCGCACAAAGGGCTATTTCTGCCTTATGGTATCGGTGCAGTTTTGGTCAAAGATAAAAAAGCAGTGTTTCATTCTCATCACCAAACTGCCAGTTATATGCAGGATGCCTTACAGGATTCCAGTCCTCTAAATCCGGCCGATGTCTCACCAGAATTGACGCGGCATTTTAGAGGTATGCGCATGTGGTTACCTTTACAATTGCATGGAATAAAACCATTTAAAGCCTGCCTGGAAGAAAAACTCTATCTCACAGAATACATGCGATCTGAGCTGCAGCGCATCGGATTTTCATTAGGGCCGGAACCCGATCTTTCGGTTTCCTATTTTTGGTATTCTTCAAAAACGACTGACCTGAATCGGTTTAACCGAAAACTGCTTGATCATATGCATGCCAATGGAAGTAGTTTTTTCAGCTCTACGTTGATCAATAACCAATTCGTCATTCGAATTGCGATTCTTTCTTTCAGAACCAAACTGAAGGAAGTGGATCAGGCCATTCTCATGATTGAGGAATGTCTGGATAAAACACTGTGTTACTTTGAAGAAAAATAAGGGCAAAGGTGCTATTACAATTATTTTAGCATGAATAATTATCGCTCTAAAAATCTTTGTAAGGACCTATAAATTGATAATCCGACCTGCTCTCCATAGAGGCCAGGCTTAAAAACGGGATGTTCATCGCCAAACAGCCTATAACCTTGATATATTTTCCTGGCATCCGCTCCTACAATAGCAGCATATCCCTTATCTACCAGCTCAAGCCATTCCGTTTCCTCTCTTGCTATCAGGCATGGTTTTGAATTAAAATAAGCCTCCTTTTGCAAACCGCCACTATCAGTAACTACGATACTGCAATGTTGTAACAATTGCAACATATCAAAATAACCAAGAGGATCGATCGCCAGTCCATCAAACTGAAGCTGATATGCATCCAACATATCTCTGGTTCTTGGATGCATGGGTAGAATGACTGGTATTTCTTTGGAAATTTTATTCAGACCCTCAATGATCGATGACAATTTTCTCTTTGAATCCGTGTTCTCCTGTCGGTGAATAGTTGCCAAAACAAACTCTTTTTGACTCAATTTTAACCTCTTTAAAATATCAGAACGCGATGTGGATAAATCAGCATAGAAAGTTACCGAATCATGCATAATATCACCGCACAACTCAATCCTGGCATCTAAATTATCGAACCCTTCCTTTTGCAGGTTTTGAACGGCTGTTTGTGTAGGGCAAAACAATAAATCCGCAATTCTATCTGTAAGAATTCTATTCACCTCTTCCGGCATGCTCATATTAAAAGATCGCAGCCCTGCTTCAACATGGACCAAATCAATACCTAACTTCTTTGCAGCCAAAGCTCCTGCCAAAGTAGAATTTGTATCCCCATATACCAGTACCGCAGTTGGTTTTTCCACCAACAAAACTTCTTCGATCCTTTCAAGCATTCTACCGGTCATGAGACCGTGTGTTCCTCCATTGATGTTTAAATTATAACTCGGTGCAGGGATTTCCATTTCCTTAAAAAAAATAGCACTCATATTGGCATCAAAGTGCTGTCCGGTGTGGATGATTACCTCCTCAAATTCCTGTTGCTCTTTAATAATCCTACTTAATACTGCTGCTTTCACAAACTGAGGCCGTGCTCCTAATATGCTAACTATTTTTTTCATTTAATTGATGAATAAATTTAATGGGGGTCCCTCAACAGATGATTCTTTACATTTCTTAATTATCAAACCATTGCTGGCTACAATTTACAGTTCCTTTATAATGCCTGCCAATTTTTTTGTTAAATTTTTTCGATGGTATTTTTCAATATTCTTTGACGCGAGCACCAACGCTCCATTCTTGAAAGCCTGGTAATAGCTGAGTAATTCTTTTTTAACACCTGCAAGATCATTGAAATCTACCATTTGACCCGAAGCCGTCTCCTTCAATATCTCGGCCAAATCGCCATCCAAAGGTCCGATTCCTAAAATGGGCCTATTGCTCTGTAAATATTCAAATACCTTTCCAGTTACCACAGATTTTGCTGAAGGCACATTGTTAACTGACAGCAAGAGCAATTGCGAGGCACGTTGATACTTTAACACATCTGAATGCGCCACATAGGCTATAAAATTCACATATGAATTTAATTTAAAATCATTGACAGTCTGGTACACTTGCGGGTCGCATTTACCTATCAGTTTTACGCTAAGATCTTGAGCGAAATCTTCATGTTCTGAAACCAATTCGCTTAATGCCTGCCAAAATACTATGGGGTTGCGATCGGCATTCATCATTCCCACATGTGAAATACTAAATTTTGAATCACGAACAATGTCATGCTGAATATGAGCATCATCATACCCATTACTCAACACAAAAACTTTATCATTTCGGTCTATAAATTCTTCTTTCATAGTTTTACCTACTACGAGAATCCCATCTGCCCTTTTCAGGACCTCATCCTCCAGTTCATGATGCTTTTGCCTAGCTTTTGGGCGTAAGGGTAAATTATGAAAATAATCAATATTGGTCCATGGATCTCGAAAATCTGCAAGCCACTTAATGCCCGTTTTTTTCTTTAATTCACAGGCAATCATATGTGCACTATGCGGCGGTCCCGTACTAATGACAAGATCTACCTGATGCTCTTTCAAAAATGACAACAATCGTCGCACGGATGGTTTTATCCAAAATTTTCTTGCATCCGGAATAAAATAATTGGCCCTGATATAGTGCATTTGTCTATCAATAAACGACGGATCCGGTTTCAGAAATCCCGCACTCTCCTTTTCACCACCTTTATGGAGCTTTGACAAAAGTTGATTTGGCTCCCATAGTGGTTCCCTTATAATTTCAACACCTTCGGGTACCTCCTCAAGTAAAGAACTGTCTTCAACAGCATAACTCGGATTCTCAACCGTAAAGATTACAGGATCTATGCCAACATCGGAAAAATACTTGACAAACTTAAGCCAGCGCTGAACGCCACTACCACCGGCAGGTGGCCAATAATATGTGATTAATAAAACTTTCACAATTTTTCAAAATCTAAATACACATCCTTCAAATTTTCAGATACACGTTCCCAGGAAAATTTTTCCTCTATAAATAGTCTGCCTTGTTTCCCCATTTTATGAGCCCTTGCTGGATCATCATACAATGTCAAAATTTTGTCAGCCATATCCTGCACATCGGAATCCTTATGCACTAGACCACAATGCACCTGATTGATCAGGTTCTTTTGCGCCAACACATCACTCACCAATAAGGGTATCGAAAAGCTCATATATTGAAATAGTTTATTGGCATAGGTAGTATCATGATGTAAATTCTTGTGAAGTGGCGATATACCCACATGTGCAGCTAATAAATAGCTTGGAAACAAACCCACATCCTGCCAGCCTTCAAAATCGACCACAGCTTCTAAATCCAGTTCTTTCACCTTCTGTTTTAATACTGAATCTGTCGAATTCTGTCCGACAATGACAAGCTTCATCTGCTCTTTCATTGTCTTGTCTTCAGCCAGAATTCCAACTGCCTCTATAGCGGTTAACAAACCTCTTCTAAGACCAGTATCTCCCAGATATAGCAGTACAAACTTGTTTTTATATTTTTCTAATATAGAGAATTCAGTCGTATAGTCCTTATAGAATGACTTCTTAACTGTATTCGGAACTACCACAATTTTTTCAGCAGGAACTTTGGCTCGGTTCTTTAATTCATCCTTCGATTCTTTGGTTACTACGATGACTCTATCTGCCTTTTTAACCAGTTCTTTCTCTTTCTTTTTCCACGCCTTTGCAGAGATCATTAAGTTCCCAGGGAAGGTTTGCATATGAGGATACCACTTCATGATCTCCGGCCTGTTCTCATGCAAATCCAACACGAAGGGGCGTTGAAACTTTTTATTTGCCTTCAATACAGCATCGGCTACCACCATATCATGCACATGAATAACATCAATTTTATTCATCTCCATAAAATGAGCCACTTTTTTGGACATCATCGATTTATAGAAGGGAAGTGTGTAAGAAAGTGCCGATAATTTATACTCCAGTCTGTTACTGGTATATCTCTTTACCTGAATGTCATGGTACTCTTCTTCCTCATAGGAACCCTTATACCCCAAACAGAACAGGAAAACCTGATGACCACCATTGATTAATGCCAAGGCCTCATTCTCAACCCGAGGATCAGGTGGAAAGGTCTTGTCTAAAATCATTCCAATTCTCATGTTGCTCCTGGTCTATCTTTCCGCATAAACGGCGTAGTATCTTGGTGTAAATCTCCGTAAAATAGGTCTGAATCCTATTTTCTTCACAGGACTCGACCATTTTTCAACTTTTTTGATATGCCATCCTGATTTTTCCAATAACCAGTCAAACTGCCAATCTTCAAATTCGTGATAATGCCGATCCCATTGATCAGTTTTACTTCTGTAGGCACTTGCGAACCATAACTTAAGAGGCACGGTTGTAATCAACTTAGATGCCTTCACCGTATTCAACACATTAAACGGTGCAATCAAATGTTCAAAAATCTCGAAAGCTGTTACTGCATCAACCTCATAGTTAAGTACGTTCTTATAATCAAAATCAAGGTCCTCTCCCGTCGTATTGTATACTGTATAGCCATAAGTCTCCAAGATTTCACTCAATTCATTTCTAACACCTAAATCAAGTATGGTTGCCGGAGCCGGCAACACAGACTGTAAGAATTCAACCGTATGGTTGTATCTTTTTTTTGGTACGGTATTATAGGATTTAAATTGAGCCATTCAAATAAATTTATGCTTTTTGATCCTTTCGTTCTTTAAAAAACCAACCCACAGAAAGCAAAATCAACAAACCGTATGATATCAACGAAATCATGTTCCCGGTTTGAATTACCTGAGGTTCAAATTTAAAAACAACTTCATGTTTTCCTGCCGGTATCTTTAAAGCCCTTAAAACATAGTTCGCTCTTATATGCGGAACCAACTTTCCGTCAATATAGGCATTCCATCCATCCTTGTAATACATTTCAGAAAAAACTGCCAATTGATCTATAGCTGAATTAGATTCATAACTAATTTCATTCGCCTTGTAGGATGTCAGACTGATGTTCGCTAAAGAATCCTTTTCAAAATTGAAATCAACGAAACCTGCTTCAAACTCCCGGTTGATAACAACAGCTGTTTTTGTCTTCAAACTATCCAAAGAGCGTATTTCTTCATTAGCCGTATCTACAAACTGAATTTCATCTACAAACCAGGCGTTGCCATTGGCGTCTTCGTTGTACTGTACTGTTTCAATATTATTTTCACCAGGGAAAACAAAATACTTGGTATTGAGCATATTCAACACCTCTATATTATTCTTAGCTATCTGAAAATCAAATAATTCCTGATATCTTCTTGGTTTTGCGGCGTGATAACCACCAATAGAATTGTGATAAAATGAAGTACTTCCATCATTCATCGGGTTCACCATAAAATTCATCACCCTAAAATGTCCTTTATCCTTTAAGATCTCCGCCTGCATCTGACTCAATTCAAAAGGTTTTTCCAGTCTGGATTTACTTATAAAATCATCATTATTTACATAGCGCTTATCGATATTCACCAAATCAAGTAACACCAGCATCAGCAATCCCCCGATCACCACGTTTCTCTTAATTTTGTTCTCCATATAAAGCCAAAGAAGGCCCGCAATTACAACAACTAGAACAAGGGTTCTAAGACTATCCTGAAAAAATATAGTTCTTCTGTCTTCTCTCAAAACATCCGCCAAGCCCGCCAGCATTTGCTCGTAATTCCCGTCTCTATAACTTTCAAAAGAAAATAAACTCGCCCCAAATGCCGTAAAAAACAAGGCAATTCCAACAACGGCCAGTCCGGCAAACTTAAAGGCTTTCATTTTTTCTTCTTTTGAATATGTATCCGAAAGAAAATGCTGTATTCCTAAAATCCCTAACAAAGGAACAGAAACCTCGGCAATCACCTGAATAGAAGATACTGCTCTGAATTTGTTGTACAATGGCACATAGTCTATAAAAAAGTTTGTGACAATGTCCAGGTTTTTACCCCAACTTAAAACAATGGAAAAAACAGTTGCCGCTACCAGCCACTTTTTAATCGGTCCTTTGATTAAAAAGGTTGCCAATACGAATAAATAAATAAAAATAGCTCCTATGTAAGGAGGCGCCGCAACAATGGGTTGTTCTCCCCAATACATTGGTGCATTTTCAGCAAAACCCAAGGCCTGCTTTCTACCTGCTTTATCCTTTAAATAGCGGTATGTAAAACTATCTTTATCCAGCTTTTCATTATTTGATCCGCCCATAAAACGAGGTATGAATAAATCAAATGTTTCCATTAAACCAAAACTGTATTCAGTAATATAACTTTTTGACAATCCAGTGGATATCTCTTTAGGGCTGCCATCAGGATTCATAGTTAATTCGCTTTGACTACGGGTACTGTGAGCCGCATACTCTTTCGTGGCAAGCAAGCTTGTAGCATTCACTCCAACCGCCAAAACCACGGCGACGATAAGCAATCCTATTTTTTTAGCAAAATCAGGTAATTCTTTCTCTTTAACTGCCTGAATTAAATAGATCAATCCAAAAATCAAGACAGAAAACAACAAGTAATAGGTCATTTGAGGGTGACTTGCATTGATCTCCAACGCCATTCCTAAGGCCGTTAATACAAACCCCAAGAGCCATCTTTTTTGAAAAACAAGTAATACACCTGACAATACAAACGGCATATAAGCAATGGCATGGGCCTTTGCATTATGCCCAACTCCCAAAATAATGATCAGATAGGTTGAAAAACCAAAGCCAAGTGCTCCGATAACAGCCAGCTTCCAGTCTACTTTCAACACAGACAAAAGAAGGAAAAAGCCTAAAAAATACAGGAACAAATAGTCCGCAGGTCTTGGTAAAAACCGCAACAAACTATCTAGTTTTTTTATATAATCATTTGGGTAATACGTACTCAGCTGATAGGTAGGCATTCCTCCAAAGGCTCTGTTTGTCCAATAGGGTTCTTCCTCAAAGGCTTCTCTGTATTCATTGACCTCTTTGGACATTCCTCTGAACTGAGCAATATCAGACTGAAAAAGCTCTTTCCCTTCTAAAACCGGTGAAAAGTATGCCAATGAAACAATAACAAAGCTTATGAGCGCAATAAGCAAAGGAATATATTTCCTGAAATTTATGGGGGATTCGTTTTTTTCTTTAACCTCCTCGTGAGGACTAGTCGTCAACTTCTTCAAAATCTACGTATTCTCCAACGTTATTATTACTCTCTTTTGTTTGAACTGGTTTTTTATCAACAACTGTCTCTCCTTCTTTCACATGATCTTGCTGAGGCTGATACCCTTGTTGTTCTCTCGCTTTTTTCTCAAAATTCCGTACTGCCTTTTGCATTAAAAAAGGAAGAAATATCCTCGCCAACCATTTGAAAGCATAGTAGCCCAGAACGAGGAACAAAATGAACCACAACCCCTGAATTGAAGCCTTCTCCATAATTATTAAATTTAATTTTCAAAAATAACAATTTGCAGACAACTTAAACGTTTATATA
>NZ_JBPCUJ010000076.1:0-4405 GCF_051011215.1 Lutimonas sp. | reverse complement strand
TTTCCCATCTAATAGTCAGTTAGTTTTAGTAATTATCGGTTCAGGTTTTAGCTTAGGTTGAGCTATGGAAAGTTGACGCTTTAACATTTCTATTATGACAACGACTTCACTCTTGCTAATTCGGCCGTGATTTTGAAGAAATGTTTTGACCAAGCGTTCGCCGTATCTGTCATAGAGCTGTCCATTGTGCAAAAATAATTTTTGTCGTGCGAGATTAACGGCTTTGTCATGGCAAATAATACATTTCTGCCTATAGAGCCCATCTCTTTTCAGAATAGCTAGGAAATGTGTGATTAGCGATTGGGATTCTATTATAGATAAATTTGTGCCTCGATGACTTTTCAGAATGAGAGTGATATCTCGTTCCAAACGATTTCCAACTAGTATGTCGCCTTCATTCTTCAAATTGCCTATTACAAACTCAAAAGCATGTGATTCGTGGCAAATGGCACACCTCGTTTCATAAAGTTTATGCGGATCAATCGTCTCAGCTATCGTGGTTTGGATATAAAATGGCAACAAAGTAACCAGTGTCAAAATCATCAATATTCTATGCATAATTATGCCCTGTAATGATTGCGATCTGGTTGAATCCTATCGCCCGTGTATCAAGAGACTAATTTAGTCAGTTTCACAAAACGATAAATGACACAGATCAAAGAAACAGCACTAATGTATGAATTATAATTCTTGCCAGCTTGGAAACCCAAAATCGAAATATTGTATTTAGTTAAATCGGACAATGACGTTTGAAATTCATTGGGAAGTGTTTAGAATGACAAACAAAGATAAAGTCCAACCGCGCCAAGAGATCAAATTCACCACAGTACGCGAGTTGAAAGGTATTGCTGGTTGGCTTGGTCTTCTTGGACTTTCGATGGTGTTGGGACTATTTATCCTGATACACTCAGTTATCACTTCAATTTCCTATACCACATTTGAATTCATGTTGAACGTCATCGTCCTCACGGCTTGGGCATTCATGATGATACTATTTGCGAAACATCACCAATGGTTTCCAAAATTTTTTATCATAATACAAGTTTTAATAATTGCTTTGACTTGGCTAATTTGGATAGGCGGCCTAGCACCTATGCAGGTTGTAGTAACTCAGAACATCGTATCTATAGTCTGGATATGTTATTTAGTCCGATCCAAGCGAGTAAAAAATACATTTTTAAGAACCGATTTTTCCCACAAATGGGGAAAGAACGAGACTTTAATGGGAAAATAAGCACGTCCATTAATTGCTAATGAAAATCAAATTTATTTTCGTAAAATTCTGTTTTCCAGTATTACACGCTTGGGTAAAACATTTAGAAAAGAGCTCCAAAAATATTTTCTACGTATTTTTTATTGTAGTTTTCTCTCGGAAAATAAATCAACATCTACAATTTGGATCATTTGCTGACATTGAGCCCGAAAATCTAAAAGCCCGCTCTACTTCAGAAAGCGGACCTGACCTGGAATCAATTATCAATTTGCCTTCGTCGTTATATCCAATTTGATTTGGATCAAGGATTGAAGTGCGAAGTTCATAAGATAATTGGAATGCGTAAATGAAAAATGTTTGGACTGAGACTATTAGATACCGCCGAATTGAATGAATAGAAATAAAAGACAATCAGAAACCATCAATCCTTTGGATGCGATCCGGAAGAACCATAAATTTCATCTATATTTATGTGACGCAATCGAAGACGTGGCCGATGGATTACCAGCAAAAATTGACAAGGATTGGTGCAGGCGGATCCTCGATATACTGCCAATCGAGCTCTCTTTGCATCACAAAGATGAGGAACTTGGATTGTTCCCGCTTCTGCAAAAACGATCAATAGCAGAGGACTGCATGCCATCCATCATAAATGAACTCGAGCGGGAGCATTTAGTTGACACTGATCGAGCATCCGAATTGCTGATACCTTTGTCTGACCTTAGTTCTGGTCAATCTCCCAAACAATCTAATGTAATTGGATGCTTATTTCATGGCTTTGTAGAAGCTTATCGGAGACATCTGATCCGAGAAATCGACTTTTTACTACCTTTAGCTCACAAACGGCTTATACCCGGAGACTTGGATTTTCTTAAACTTCAGATGATAAAACATAGGAATAGAAGCTTAGCAATTTGATTGGCTGTGAATTAGGTTTAATATCCATATCCGGCTGTTTCTGAAAGAGTTTCAAGATCAGGAATATCAATGTGATTGTTGTCGATAAGAGTGATAATTTTTTTTGACTTCAAGCTCGTAAATTGACGACTCACAGTTTCGACTGTCAGTCCTAGATAATCAGCCATGTCTGATCGTGTCATTGGAAGTTCGACAAAACCCTTAATAGTACCGCACCCAATGAGTGCCGAACGTTTTGCAATCATAAAGAGAAGGTCCGCAACTTTCTCTTCGGCGTTTTTTCTTCCCAAAAGAACCATCCATTCTCGTGCTGCATCAAGTTCATTTAATGTTGCTTCAAACAACTTATGCTTCAGATGTGGAAATTTTTCCAACATCTCTTCGAATTTTACGTGAGGAAAACAGCAGAGTTCCACATCTGTTGCTGCTTCAATGAATACGGAACTGTAATTTTTATATGCTTGCCCCAGAAAATCAGGCGGAAAAAGCAAACCAACAATTTGCTGTCGTCCATCGGGTAAGATTTTTGTCATCTTGACAACACCGGAAGCAATATTTGCGAAAAAATCAATCGGTTGCTCCTCAGAAAGAATGATATCACCTGCTTTAAATTTCTTTGTCTGTACAATCTGATTCAAATGATTCAATTCTTCATCGCTAAGAACCTTACAAATTGAACTGTGGCGAATTTTACAATGGTCACAATGAACCCGACTGTCATTTGTCTCCGACTCCGCTAAAGTCTTTTCATACTTGCTCATAGACCAACTCTCAGAGAATTTCCAAAAATTCCGCTCCCAGGAGATTATTCCTTTTTTTCGAAATTAAGTAAAACCAATTTTGTGAATAGTGGAAATAATCATCGCTAAAACATGCTTGATAACAATGAGTTGGCGGTTTCTTCGTTTAATGATTTGGCAAACTAGATCAAATTTTCAGGGATCTCCGAATGAATTAGTATTTGATTGAGTCAATAAGTCAAAAACGCCAGAGAAAATTTGTTGAAACTGTCGAATTGATAAGAAAAATTTGGATGAAGCAATAATTAAATGAAAATTCAATCAATCAAATGATTATCAGAGAATATTATTTATAAATCGGAGTTCATCACTTGGGCTATCGAGTGAAACTTTCAAGATATTATCGGATTTGTCTTTAAAGATTTCGCGCATATTGAATCCTTTGCTTTGGCCCATCATATCCGGCATCATCAGGCTCTCAGCATTCGTCCACCTGTACCTGAGACTCTTTCAAGAATTGGCACATAGGAAAGGAGCTTTACGGATGAAAAATTCCGAACCACAGATTGTATTTAGTTTCGATCACGAATAATAAAAACAGAGCAGTTTGCATGTCTCACAACTCGCGCAGCTGTCGTGCCAAGCAAATAGTCACTGAGTTCGGGTCGATGGGATGCCATTACAATCAAATCGACATTTGATTCTTCTGCGAAATTCACAATCTCGCTATAGACACTACCTTCCAAAATAACCGTTTCTAATTTCTGGGATGCTTCCAAACCAACTTTGATTTTTCCCAAATCCTTCGATGCTTGTTGTTTACCTGACGAGAAGATCTTTTCAGGTATTTCCGCAGCGATATAAGCGGGGATATTTGGTAAGACATTAAGAAGGATCAGCTTTCCTCCTCCAGTGTCTACGAACTTTGCCGCTGTTTTGGCGACAACCACAGCCTGATCTTTTTGACCTAAGTCGATGGGAGCCAGGACAGTTTTGTACATACATTTGATCCTTAATTCATTTACTCAAAATTGCTCTGAACAAATCATTTGAGTTCGATTGCCAATCAATTTGGAATGAACAATTTTGAAATTCTGATTCATAAATTCACTCTGTCGGAATCGTTCAAAGATCCCCAAGTAATCCCCTTTCATCGTGTTGCATTGGAGCCTGGATTTCTATGACCTAGATCAAAACTGAAAAGTAACTCTCTTTTTAAAATTGATCTAACGCAAAGCATAAATCACATTTCAAAGTTAGGATTCTGGTAAGTTATGTAGCTAAGGAAATTGACCATGCAAACTACAGAAATTATTGAACATGCACGAAAGTTGCTTGATGCACATGGCGATAAAGCTGAAGTGGAAGCCGCTCAGAATGCGCGGAAATTCAAAGAGAAAGGTGACCTAGAGCAAGCAGATCATTGGCAGAAAATTCGAGCCGCAATCCATCAAATGCGTGGACCAAATGAGAGTTAGTATTAATCGACCGACTTTTTTTGAACTGTTTCCTGACCGATAGCTCACCGACAGTT
>NZ_JBPCUJ010000075.1:0-3902 GCF_051011215.1 Lutimonas sp. | reverse complement strand
TGGTGCGAAGATCAAATGCATTGACCAGACCAAGATCAGCAATTTTCTTCATGTCTTCCGGAGTGATCCCACTGAGTTGGTTTGACCGGTACAGAAGTCCGTTAGCCATAACAGCTCCTTCATCTGTGTACTGTCCTCCCAGATCTCGAAGATTGGGTACCGTTTTTATGGCCAGGCTAAAACTGGTCCGCGTGAGCTGTCGAGGCTGGTACAATAGATAATCTTGCATTGAGGGCAAGGCACCTCTTTTGTCTAGTATGCCGTTCATTAAAAGATTGCTGATAACAGGCTCAGTATGGTTCATGGTGACAAGGGTAATGTGATCCATATTTCCTTTAGTGGCAAGTTCGGGGCTCAAGCCTCCTGTCATACCCATCGTAATATAGTCGCGACCCTTTCTTTGGGTGTAATCATAGGTATGCGTATGACCCGCAAAAACGGTATAAGGCCTGTTGGCCAAAAGCGCTTCAATCTTGGCAAAATTGCCAAGATCCGGTTGGGTCCAAGCCGGGGTATGCATAAAGGCAAAGGTCCATCTCACCTTGGGGTTATCTTTTAAAACCTTTGAGAAGTAGTCAACCTGTTGCTGGCTGATGTTTACTTTTCCTGCCCATGCTTCCAATTCTTCAACAATAGCGCGCCCCTCTTCCGGACTTACCTGTCCTGCTTTGACACGGTCATACTTTTCTTCAAGCTCTTCTCCAGGATCATTTTTCGGGGGATCTTCTGTGCTCAATTGAAGAAAGAGAACATTTTTATAGACAAAATGAGAATAGGATCGATCTGTTCCAACTCGATCGAACCATACTTTTTCTGAAGGATCAAGATTGATGTCATGATTTCCAGCTACCAGAAAGAAGGGCATTTCCAAGGAGGTAAGAGTTTCATCGACTTCCTGCCACATAGATTTCAGCACTGCCTCGTCTTCCACATAACCTTCAATCAGATCACCCACGTTGATCACAAATTCGGGCTGAAGTAGGTTGAGCATATCTATAGCAGCTGGAAATATCTCATTCCTATGACCACCGGTCCGGTCACCGATAATGGCAAACCGAAAGCTGTTTTTATCTTGGTTAAAGTTCAGATTGGTATAGGCCTTGCTCTCCTGATCACCCTTAAAGTGTTTCTCTTGAGCCTTTCCCATATAAAATGACAATAAAAATAAAGCTAGTATAACTAGTGATAATCCGCAGAATTTATGGCTTTCAAAAAGTCGTTGTGGTTGTATTTTTTTGTTTGTTTTCATGGTGATATGAATTAAGTGGTTAGGATAGGCGATCTATTGGATTGAGGGTCTAGGATCGGAAGAGAATTTTAAGAAACCGCGATAAGCTCCAATATAAATGCTGTTATTAGGCCCAAAAGTATAGGTGGCCCAAATGTTATTGAACACTTTTTGATCATAGTCTTTATTGCCTAAAGCAAAGGCCTTCATCATAAAGTTGATGTTGTCTTTAAAGGAGCCTTTTTCAAAAACGGGTCTGATGTAGAACACTTTCTTCCCCGTTTGATAATCGATAGCCGTCAGTTGCCAGTCGTTGTGAGCATCTTCAGAGGATTTCTCTCTGTTGTACACATAGATCAAACCTGTTTCAGTTGACATCTTTGGCGTAGCTGTTTTACAATCGATATGCTCTGCTGGCCATCCTTCTACCTGTTCAAATTTTTTAGAATTTTCATTAAAATCAAATCGGTTAATTCCTCCGGGCGTGTCATTTTCGTCAAACGGATCTGTATAGTTATAGGTATTGCCAATAATCAAACTGTTTCGATAAGCAACTACAGAGTTCTCACAGGCGCTTTGATCTGGTTGAAATAGTTTGTGCCGACCAACAAGGGTACCATCCTCTTGAGAAAATATATTCAGGTTGATCTGACTCTCATCGTTATCGGCGATAATGACGAACCGATCATCCATAAGTGTTGGTGTTGTTCCGCTTCCATCGTTCAACTGGCCTTTCTTTTGAGTACCGTCGTTGGGATACATTAAATCATCACTATCGTTGAAACTCTTTTCCCATTTGGGATCCATTTCAATTTTTTTTGTCTTGTCATTAAACCTCAACTTGTATAGACCGATATTCGAAACGATGTAAACTCCATCCGGACCTATGGCAAAGGAGTTCTGAATCTCTTCTCGTGACTCAGGGTCGATCATAAAAAACTCACGGAATTTCTTTCTGTATTCTTTGTCATCCATTCCTTCACGGTAGAATTCCAGGTCTTCTTTTTTAGCGTATTCTTTGCCGAACAAGGTTTTGATTTTTTTCATCAATCCAAATTCACCGATAAGATGGGAATAGGTTTTAGGACAAGCCCCCTCCTTAGGGTAGGAACCTCGTTTATGATTTTTTAGATCGATAACCCCAATAATCCCCAACTTTGAAGTATACCATATATTTCCATCTGCATCGGGCATGACAGCTGTGAGTTTATTACCACCTTCTTTGTCTGAAAGGCCTTCATGGATGAGGTCTCCATTTTTGATTTCTTCCAGAATCTCGTAGGATACCATACGCTGTCTGTCAAATTTTCGATCTTTGATAGGGATATAGAAGATTCTATAGTCTGGTCCCGGAATGATTACTTCATTCTCTTTTGACAGAAAAAAATAGGCACCTCCTGAGGTGTCTCTGAACAAGGCTTTACGAGCCTTTTTACTGGCCAGATCCATCGCTTTGTTTCCTCTGCCCGGGATTGGCATGGCATCGATAAGTTTCAGTTCATTTTGTATATCTATTAGCAGCAGCGTAGTATTGGCCCTTCCAAAAGATAGCGTTACCATCGTGTTCTCGTCCAAAAAGGCGAAAGAGGGACACATCCCTGAAAATTCCTGACCTTTCTCCCTGACCTGAAAGTACTGAACGCTTGGGTTTTCCGGAACAGGGCCCTGCATATTACTAATATCAGAAGCATAAGAGTCTTCATGCATGGCGCTGGGCACATTATCTTTCATAAAAGGATGATTCCATTTAGGCAAGGGATCAAGGGGTAGGGGATAGATTGTATCCCCTTGATGATTATTGATCCATTCTGGGTACCAGGCTGTTTCCACTTCAGCGAAACGCGGGGTCACTTGAAATTCTATAGAATCAACAGTCAGTGGCACACAATATTGACCGTAAATGATTGGTGTAGACAAGAGAAATATTAAGATATGAATCGCGTTTGTGATTAGATTACTTTTTTTCATGTAGTCGGTTAAATGAAATTAGAGATACTCACATTATGCTGATGAATTAACTGAGGAAGTTAATACAGCTTCCATATTATATTGATGATCATCATCATGTTAATCATTGATAATGGTCAATGTTTTTGAACAAAAGGGCTTTTGCTACTAAGGTGCTTCTGTTTAATAATGTTCCGATGGAGGTAGTTTCTGAGCTATTGGGGCACACCAAACTAGCTACTACCCAGCAGAGCTATGGCAAGATAGTGCAGCGTAAGGTGGGTGATGAAATGAACAGAGTGAATTCACGAATACAACGAAACAATGAAAAAGACATGAGTAGATGAAGAGGATAAGGGAGGGCTGAGAGGTTCACCTTTATTCAATGCCATCTAAAGCCAGGAATATTTTCATTACATTTACTGCTTATAGCTCTCCTATATGGAGGTATATAAGCAATATTGGCTTTATTAACTAGTTGGCGTTCATTTGAAAATAAAATACTACTCAAATATCTATTCTAGCCAATGAATAAAATAGTATCAAAAATTAGTTTATGTTTCCTTTTAGGAATCCTGTTAATATCATGTAATAATTCGGTAGATAAATTTAACAGTCCAGAAGGAAAAGAAATTAGAAAAAAGGTAGATCAAACTGTTGCCCATTTAGATAGCGCTATTTGAGCAGTCAAAGATTATTTTACTAGACAGTTATTAAAGAAAACACA
>NZ_JBPCUJ010000074.1:0-7982 GCF_051011215.1 Lutimonas sp. | reverse complement strand
ACCAATGTGTAAGTGCCTGTTTAAGGCTTGTATTTTGAATAAGTCCTAATTCACCGGAACCGGCCAAATCAACAACTATAGGGTCATAGGTCGCATATGGCATAGTTCTTCCGATGAGAATATCAATGCTGTCTTTGTTTCGAAGTTGCGGATTATCGATCATTTCAAAAAGCCCCAATGACGATTTCATAAAATCATTTCTAAAAGATATTTTTTGATCCAGTTGTTCCAAATTACTCGTAAAATCACTTAATAATTGCTGTAAAATAATTCCTTCTTGTACGCGCTCTTTTCTGTTCTCATTCCAGTTATTAATAGAAAGTGCAATTAAAATTCCGATCACCACGAGTATAATTTCTCCAAAAGCATATTTCAAATACTTTCCAGTTTTTCCTTCTGAAAGCAGTCCTTGTCGAATTTTCCTAAAAAAGTTGATCATTGGCACGTTATCATCGTTAGTGATACCAAACCTATTCGGTGAGGTAGTTTGTATTCGGCAGATCATCTGTCTCAGCAATCTTTTATAGCAGACTAATTTATGCCGACTACTCCGATGTATAAATGTATGTTTTTTTGGGGAAACCTGAATCAGCCATTTCTGGCTATTTCTTGTTGTGAGTTACAATCCACCAGATATTTCCAGCAAAATCTTTTACTCCACCATACCTGTCACCATGCGGATAATCAGTTGGGACTGAAATTGATAAACCTCCTTTTTTCAAGGCCTTCTCATATACTTTATCGCAATCATTCACATATACATACATGCCACAGGATGTTGGCTTAATCTCAGGAAATTGAGGACTGGGTTCTGCCATCATTATAATGGAGTCCCCAATCATAATTTCTGAATGCTCCACAGTATCATCAGCCCGATAGCTAATATCTCCTCGCAATTTTGCATCAAATACATGTTGAAGGAATTGCAATAAGCGTTCTGCATCTGATACCATCAGATAAGGTGTAACCGTATGTAGTCCGAAAGGATTCTTTTGATCAATCATATATCTGTTTTTTGAATTCATTAACCAAAAAAAGCACAGACCAAGGGGCTTGTGCTTTCTTAGTCATTACTAAGATACGTTGTTAGAAACTGTTTTAGTCTACCATT
Organism: Lutimonas sp.; assembly: GCF_051011215.1. Classification (NCBI taxonomy): domain Bacteria; kingdom Pseudomonadati; phylum Bacteroidota; class Flavobacteriia; order Flavobacteriales; family Flavobacteriaceae; genus Lutimonas; species Lutimonas sp. The sequence continues at coordinate 6,871 of NZ_JBPCUJ010000074.1, read as the reverse complement.
TTCAAAGATTTTCACCTTAGCAAACAAATAATGCCTTTTAAAACAACTGTTGCACCCATTCCAAAATCAGGTGATCCTTATTCAAATATATAAGTGTGATCCCTATGGAATCATAAATCCCATGAATCAAAACGAGCAAGAGCAAATTATTCTTGTTTTTAGTAAAGATCAGTGAAATAGCGAAAGACCATAAAAACGCAGACACTGCTCCAATGAGACCTTGATATGCATGAGATATCCCAAAATAGAGCGATGTCATAAGTGCCGCAAGTATCCACGCCTTATTACTATTGCCTAATAACTCAGCCAATCCTTTCATATAATAACCACGAAACAAGAATTCTTCCCCAAACGCCGCAAATACCCACATAATGATCATTAAAGCAACATATCCACCGAAATTCCCTCTGATATCATTAATAGATGATAAATCAAAGTCACCCAGCCATAATTGAAGTATTGGATCTATAATGACGTAAAATAAAGTAAAAAGAGCCAGCGCTAATAGCAAACTCCTGACAAGGGTTTTTCCACTTATTCTCTGCCCTATTCCAAACCGTGCCCATTCAAATTTACTTCCTTTTAACAACAAGAAGGCAATACCAAGGCCAAAGAAAAAGACAAAGTTTCGATCAATAAATCCAAATAATGGCGCTATAAGCATGACCAGAACCACGGCATAAGGCTTGTTTAAAATATTATATAATTTAGTTTTCATTTTTTTAATTTTTTTTATAGTTCAATCATATCTCCATCCGCTAAAATTCGAAAGTATTTACCTTCTTGTATCAGCAAGCCTTCTGAGCTTTTTCCGGGCCAGTTATTATTGTAATCTTTTGGATGTTTTACATCTATCGCAAACACTTTTCCATTGTATAATTTCTTAACAGACCATTGCAAGGTATGCCCAACTACAACTGCTTTTGCATTAAACTTATCGATTCCTTTCTCCACCTCTTCCTGAGATAAATCGTCCTTAAAATAACCTCTGTACCAGCAAATTCCATTCTTATTAGAAAGAATTAACTGCGAAACCGATTCTTTGGGTTTTGGAAAGTATGATTGATCATAATGCGCTCTGTTTATCTGATTGACCTGATCAATTGAAATGTCATAATCTTGTATGTCGGGATGTATTCCACCATGCGTAAAAAGATGTCCATTAATAAGTTCCAACGTATTTTTAGAAGCCATCCACCTCCCGATAAATGAATTCTTATTGTATAATTCATGATGTTGTTTCCCCAGAATGGAGGCTACACCATAATATTTATAGGATGCGGATTTGAATTTTCCCTGCATATTATACAGTTCATGATTTCCAATAATAAAATGCACCTGTCCGCCTTGATTTTTAGCTGCTTGTTCCAGCTTGTAAATAAACCACAAAACTTGTGTTGTTGAAAAGCCTCTGTCCACAAAATCTCCGACCAGAACCAGATGTCCTTTCCCAAAAATCCAGTCCAAATTCTTGTCAATGACCTTATTTGTAATCAAAAAATCTCGAAACGTTTTATAACCACTTTCAATATCAGAAATAGCTAAAATGGCTTCCTGATCTGCATAAGTAGTCTTAGGTGTAATCATTTCAGAATGTATGGTAAAATCAAAACTGGAAGCATCAAGTGGAAAGTAGCAGTTTACCGCTATTTCATCACTGGTGGAATATTCTGTTTCATCAAGATAGAAGCCATCTACCTTGTTCCCTCTTATATAATTAACATGTAACGTACTATCCGTTTCGTAAAAAACATAAGGACCGTCTTTTTCCAAATTGATGCTTTCTGGGTTATCTCCATATTCAAAACTCCCATTCAGCGAGATGATAATGACGACACCAATTAGTGATAAGATAAAGATCGTTCCGAAAATATGTTTCAGGTATCTGACTATTTGCTTTTTCATTTCTGTTGATTTATGAATTAATGTTGTGCAAAACTAATTTCAAACTACAGACAATTAAAACAAAAGGGATATACAGATATGTACCTGTGACACAAAAACGATTACTGTCTTTAAAGTGATTTCGTACCACTTTTAACTATTTTGAACACGCTCAGAAGATTGTTTGTCAACTTTTTTTGATGCTAAGTATTATCAACTTAATTTTACCAAATGATACTGAATAGAAATAGAAAAAAATGGGTGCCAATTATTCTAATTGCAGTGGTATTGGCACTTGTCCCCATACTCATAACTGTTTTTGATTTAATTACAACAGACGAAGATTCTGTTATTTTTTTAGAAGGCTATCCAAGCTCAATTGTCGTTCTAATTCTCTTGTACTATCTGGTAATAATTATTTTAGGCCTCTTATGGTTTATTAAACAAGTTATTTCCTTTTTCAGCTTAAAAAATGAAAAAGCAACCTCAGAATTGCTTCATTTGAAAAGTCAGGTAAATCCCCACTTCTTTTTTAATACGCTCAATAATTTATACGGCCTGGTAGGTACTGACACAAAAAAGGCACAAGCCTTAATCCTTAAGCTTTCAGACATGATGCGCTACAGTATTTATGAAGGTGAAAAAGAAATGGTAACACTTAAAGCAGAAGTTGATTATTTACATAATTATATTGAACTCCATAAAATGCGGTATCACAAAAAAATTGACATTAAGTTTGAATCTGAAATTGAAGATGATTACAAAGTAATGCCGTTGCTTTTTATTATTTTATTAGAAAATGCTTTTAAACATGGTGTAGAGAACTTAAGCAAAGGAGCCTATGTTTATCTTAGCATAAAAGCAAAGGACAACAAAGTGCTGTTTGAAACTGAAAATAATTTTGATCCTACCCTTCCAAAAGAAGACAAGGGTATTGGATTGAAAAATTTAAAGCGAAGATTAGAACTGGTGTATCCAAAAAAACATAGCTTATCTTTCGCTGTAAATGAGAATGTATATAAGTCTAAATTAACATTGCAGTTATGATTAAATATTTAATTATTGACGACGAATATATTGCCCACGATATTATCAAAGGTTATTGTGATCTATTGCCTAATATGCAGTTAATGAAAAATTGCTACGACGGATTAGAGGCATTTGAATATTTGAATAAAAATGATGTTGATTTGATTTTTTTAGATTTAAATATGCCAAAATTGAAAGGTTTTGAATTCTTAAAGACATTAAAAAACCCACCAAAAGTAATTGTAACAACTGCTTATAAGGAATATGCGCTTGAAGGTTACGAACTAAATATTTCTGATTATTTGTTAAAACCATTTGGCTTTGAACGTTTTTTAAAAGCTATCAATAAAACGTTTAGCTCACCTGCCATTCAACCATCAGTTCCATCAGAAAACAACAATATTTCGAAACGTATTTTTCTACGATCTAATAAAAAATATACACAAGTAGAAATCGATATCATCCAATATATTGAAGCATCCGGAAATTATACCAAGGTGATTACTTCCGGCGAGACTATTACCATCAGAGAAAAAATTTCAGAAGTTTTAGAATTATTAAATGACGAAAACTTCATCCAAGTTCATAAATCTTTTGCCGTATCAAAAAAGGATATCAAAAGTATTGAGGGCAATCGAATTATCATTGCTGATCATATAATTCCTATTGGAAAAACCTACAAAATAAATATTATTCAATTGTTGAAATAGATTATTTGATGCCCATAAATGCCAAGGGTGTCATCTTGAGCCAAAGCTAATATTAAAGTTAACCTATTTTCACCCTACTTTACAATTTAGTAAACAATAGGATATAATTCTAATGAACATATTGCTTTGTATAAAGTATCAAGATTCGGTTTTGTAGTTGATCAAGTCTAAAGTTCCATTTACAAAATCTGTTTTCTCAAGCATATAGGATCCTCTGTCATTTTTAAATTTAGATGCCAACTCGAGTTTCAATGCTTCGTATTGTTTAGCAAGTAATTAATCGGCATTTAAATAGTCTCGAAAGTCAATTTGCTCTCACATCACATTATCTTTTGGACACATATGAAAATGAAAATAAAGAAAAGTAGTATAATTATTCAATCGCATTTTAAAATGAAGATCAAGAATATCTGAATCATTTTTTTCACTTCGACCAAACTTTATTGCATAATGCCTTACTATATAAGACTAAATTCTTAATAACTCCAATCTGTATTGTAGGTTTTTAAGGGTTCTTTTACAACCTCAAATTCTATATCAGCAATTTTCTCATCTTTATAATAGAGTTCATAATTGCTTTCCAAAAATTCATTGAAAATCGTGAAATAGAAATTTCCATTAACTTTCTTACTACTCGCTTCACCAAAATAAATTTGACTTGATTTTAGATGCTTCTTGCTTCCAAATTTCAATTTCATATTGAAATCATTAATACCTTCTATAGAGTAATCATAGAAATAATCTTTTTGAGAACTATCAAAAGGTGGTCCATACTTTATAGGCTTACCTTTCTTGTCATAAAATTGAGTTTTTCTGTAAACTGGCGACTCAGCCGCGCAACCTACAGCGCAGGCTGATCCAATATAATCCATCAAACTATATCTTATTTTATGCACTGAATCTACCAAAGATATAGCGCTTAGTTTCGTTTTATTAAATCGATCAGATTTAATTTTAATTTTCACCATTACTTTTGTAATTTTCTTATTCGAAATCTTTATCTGCTTGAATCTCAAACTTTCCTCATTAATTTCTTTTGCCTTAATCACTTCAAAAGTTAAACCTTCCTTACTTATGTGTTGCGAATAACAATAATTTGATACGATCAATAATACTAAATACAAAACGTGTTTCATTAAGCTTAAAATGTGTTTCTGATATTCATTTAATAAAAATATAACAAGCATTCTGAATAATAAAACACCGCAAGACGAAATTAAATGATGTTAACGCCTTATGTATAAAACGAAACATTTCGACATGGGTGCTCAGGTTTTACAAACCTTGTTTACTGGATCAATCTAATCGATTTCTTTCCTTGAATAAATTTAGAAAAAAAAATTAGTTTGTCAGTATTTTGAACTATTTTTTTGTCATTTTTAGAACTATGAAATAGATTTTAATTTCTAGAGTATTTGCATATTAATAAGAACAAATATATTTGCCAAGCCAAAAACTATTTCGAAAATCAACCCTTGAATTAATTGCTTATTTGGCTTTCCATCTATACCTATACTTATAAATCTGCCTATTGCAAATCCAAGAAAAATCAAAGTGGCAACAGCGAAAGAAATAATTGTTAATTTGCTAATAAATATTCCCAATAAAATAATAATTCCAGCACATAACTGAACAGAGCTCACTCCTCTTAATTCATTTAACAAGTTAACTTCCTTTTCAAGTTTAATTCCTGAATTTTTTAAATAGGTTTTTATCGGATTACTTAATCTCATAACTCCAACAAAGAGTAACAAAAGACCTGATAAAGAGAGTGTAATAATTTTGAATGTTTCCATTTTTAATTGCTTTTAGTTTATAACATAGCAAAGATATATTGGGACTATGACAACCTTATGTCAGGGGTGTTTCTACTATTGTATATAATCTTTAAAATATTTTTGCATGGTCATATTGTGCGGCGTAAAAATTTCGTCTTCTTGCAAGAGTTCCTTGATAAAATCAATTCTAAAGTTTCTAAAATCATTCCTCAATCGACAAAAGGCAATGAGCAGAAAATCTCCGTGGATGCTGTAGATGGCAAATGGTTCAATCTTTCGATGGCTTCGATTATCTTCCGAAGAAAGATAGTCCATGACTAAGACTTTATTTTGGGTAATAGCAGATTGTATTTGCATTAGGTTATTACTTGTTTTCTCTTCTTTGTTGTTTCCACCAAAGTAAATTCTGTCTGCCAATAAATCAGCATTCCCTTTTTGTGAGTATCGTAAAATAGCTTTTATTTTTTCTATGTCACTTGTGGTGTTCGTAACAAGTGATGAATCTTTATTTTTAATGGCTAGTTGTTCTATGGTGATTAAAGCATTTGCTTCTTCTTCTGTAAAAAGAACAGGTGGCAGGTGATAGCCTTCCATTATTGAATAGCCTTTCCCTTCTTCTGTCACAATGGGTATTCCTGATTTTTCAAGTGTGCGAATATCTCTGTAAATAGTTCTTATACTCACCTGGTGTTTTTCTGCAAGCTGCTTTGCAGTAATGATTCTTTTAGACTGCAATTGAGTAATAATCGCTGTTAATCATGACAGCCTGGGTTTTTCTTTTTCTTCCATGTTGGTATTTTACTATAACCAGGTATTATTAAATCACGGTTAGAAAGGTCATCAATTCAAATACTTTTCTTTAATGGGCTGTAATCTCCTCTGTAATTTCTAAGACCGTTTCTCTGGCCGTTTTTCCCACACCATAGATGGTGGCCGACGCATAACCTGTCCAATTGCCATAGCCAATCAACCATAGATTGGGTTCTTTTAAAACACGTGTATGCCTGGTTTCTATTTTGTCATTTTCAATGAGCCCTAATGGAGATAGGTGTTTGAGATCAGCCCTAAAACCGGTACACCAAATTACAGCATCAAAATTTTCTTTTGTTCCGTCTTCCCAAATTACACCATTTTCAAAAAAAGATTGAAACGGCCCTCTCGCCCGCAACACTTTTCTGGATCTGGCTTCTTTGACACTTTCCACCATTACAATATCACTCAGCGATTTTGTAGGCCCTGTTGATTTTCCCAAATACTTTTGATTTGCTTCATTGAACAAATAGCGTCCATCAATATCGTCCGGCAAAAAATGTGGTTCAGCCAATGTGACCCATTGGGTATGCGCTATTTTTGAAACTTCAGCCAGTACTTGGGCTCCTGAATTTCCGGAACCGACAATCAATACATTTTTTTTGACAAACAAATCTGTATTTTTATATTGAACCGAATGAATTGATATTCCATTAAACA
>NZ_JBPCUJ010000073.1:0-14319 GCF_051011215.1 Lutimonas sp. | reverse complement strand
ACCCCAAATGCTGGGCTGATCAGGTTTTCCCCAATCATCTCTGGTATAGAATTCTCCTGTTTTTATATCTCCAATGTTTCCTATTTTATCCATTTCTGTAACCAATCCGGTCCAGTTTGCGATGCATTGACCTAACCAGAATCCATAGAGCTGATCATAATAAGAAGATCGAGAAATGATGAGATCCGAATCTGAATGTTGGTATGTTTTATAAGAGAATTCGGAATTTTTAAGTGGTGGCTCGGTAAGAGATTGAGTTTTTTCTTTTGGTCTGTTTTCACAGGAAATGAATATGAAAATTAGACAGATGAAGCTTGGGTATAAGATTGATTTCATAAAATAAGGATTAAGGTCAATCAAAAATAGAATATTATTTATTGTGTCGAAATTAATTTGTGTACAATTAAAAAGGGAATCAGACGATTTGTCTAAATTCCCTTTTTGAGCCAAAACACATACTTTTAAATGGGGGAAAAGCTTAGGATTTGGGTTTGATATTCTGGTTCACTTTAAATAAATTTCCCGGGTCGTATTTGGTTTTAATCTCTACCAAACGATCATAGTTTTGACGGTAGCTGTCACGAACTCTTTCCTGTCCCTCATCCATCATAAAATTCGTATAAGCGCCTCCTGATGAGTAAGGATGCAAGGCTTCCTGATAACTCTTGGCCCAGTCAGTAATTTTTGCAGCATTGGCTGGATCCGCATCTACGCCAACAAAGACTCCTGCATAATTTGCATCGCGGTAGGCCCATGGAGTATCTGTTAGTCCCGGTTTACTTGCGGCTCCGCTAATTGGATATAGATGCATTTGAGACAAGGGGGTAGGTATCTCGGAACCAAATTTTTTGTGTTGAGCCCTTGCTTCCGCTCCCAGTTCTGTAAAGAAATCAGCTCTCCAATACCATTGTAACCCATGTGGCATCAACCCGTCAAACAAGGTTTGTATTGATGGGTAAGGCATTTCACCTACGTGCTGAAAAACAGGATTCTTGGCCAATACCGGGGCAAAGATACTTTCAAACTTGGAAGGATCTCCTGTATAACACCAGACGATGCCACAGAACTTTTTGAGATGAAGTTCTTCAGGAAACGGAGGTCCTGGAATTACCATAGTAGCGACAAACCCATTCAAATCCTCTTCGGAATTATGAATAAATTCATGGTACCATTCCATAATTTCTTCTGTTTGTTCCACAGGCCAGAGCGTAGGGCCGCCAATGACAGTTTTCACGGGATGTCCTTGAAATTTAAAGGAAGTTACAATTCCAAAATTACCACCACCTCCTCTAATGGCCCAAAACAAATCAGCATTCTGATGCGCATTGACGGTAACAAAAGAACCGTCTGCCAAAACCATGTCGGCCTCAAGAAGATTGTCGATGGTCAATCCATATTTTCGAGATAGATGTCCAACACCTCCACCCAGTGTGAGACCTCCAACCCCTGTCGATGAGATGATCCCTGCAGGTACTGCCAATCCAAATGGATGGGTGGCGTGGTCCACTTCGCCCCATAGGTTTCCTCCGCCGACTCTGACAGTATTATCTTCAGTATTTACTCGGACAAACTTTAATCCCGAAAGGTCTATTACCATCCCGTCATCACAGATCCCAAGTCCGCCACCGTTATGTCCTCCTCCTCGAACTGCGACAAGGAGGTTATTTTCTCGGCCATAATTTACTGCTGCCATTACATCAGCCACATCAACGCACATAACAATCATGCCCGGATGTTTATCAATCATTCCGTTATAAACTTTTCTTGTTTCATTGTAATTTTCATGCTCCGGGAGAACAATCTCTCCACGTATTTGAGTGGTGAACTCTTCGAATTTGGCTTCCATAAATTTGATATTTAGATTAGGTTAAAAATGTTAGTATAAAATTAAAGCCTTAAGAATCAGGACAATTCAAATTTTGAATCAAATACTACTATTTTTGATTCGTTTTGCTCATTTTTGATACGATCCTCATTTAAATATGGGAATCGTTGGGCTGGTTATAAAGAGACTTTAATTTTTTTCAATTTCCTGACGACGCATGGGCATGACATCAATCAGCCCGAATAAGGTTTTGTTTTTAACTTCAGTATTCGAACGGTATTTGACACCTCCATCAAGCCCAATTAAATAAAAAATAAAGGAATCTGTGTCAGACAAAAAGGATTTATAACCGGGATGAATTTCTTTAAATGTGGATTCGGTCATGCCTGTTTTTTGCATTCCTTGAGTCAATGAAATGACTTTGATCTTCCTGATTTCCAACCCTTCAGGGTCTGCTTGCAACTCGCTAATTTGATTTTTATAAGTTTCGTTATCCACCGAATCAGATGCAAGAATAACCAATCGGTTTTTCCACCGATAGTCATCAATACCTTGTGCACTCAAAGAACCCCATAGCAAAATTGCAGATAGGGGCAGAAAAGAAATAAAAAGCTTCATAACTTTTAGGTCAATTCTATAAGTTACAAAATTCCCGGGAGTACCGCTTTTCTTTTTTTCGGATAATCTTTGAAATTTTCTTTATACCATTTATGATGACCGACGGCCCTTGGTAATAAATTGGCAAAAGTCCAGACAAGAAAAGTTAGCGCTGGTAAATTCCAGGCCATAATTGCAAAGCCGGACCATTGCATTAATTCTCCGAAAAGATTCGGGCAGGAAATATAATTAAAAAGAAAACCTTTTGGAATTTTATAGCCAGTCTCTCCGGGTTTTCTCAAATGAATTAAAATATAATCGCTCTTTTGATTGATAAAAAAACCAAGTGTAAATAATAAAGCGCCAAGAATAAACGTAGGGCTGTTGAATGATTCCGGGCCATAGGTCTCAAAATGAGCGAGAAAGTAGCCATTTAAACCGGCGTTGATACAGTTAAAAAAAATGGCGGAGCCAACAATTAAAAGAGGCATTTTTTTACCCCTGGTCCTTATTCGAAAAGGATAAATAAAGGTCCGATTCAAATAGTGAAGCAACCACAAAATGGAAAGCATGCTTGCATAGCTACTCTGATTTGAAGTGAGAAAAAAATAGAGAATGATAAAAAAGGAAGGTGCTTCCATAATGATCCACCCCCATTTATTCGAAATTTCAGGCCCCCAGCCATTTTTTACATGCCTCCCGTAAGGAGCATTTACGAATTGCAAGAGGATAAAAGAGGCGAGTCCGATGGATGCCCAAATGATACAGATGATGTGTAAGGTAGTTAGTGTCATTCCATTTTATTGTTAATGAACCAATTCAAAAGTTGATCAATCGATTGTTGAAGGGGTCTGTTCTTATGACCTAAATCATTTGTTGCTTTTAAACAATCCATATTTTTTGGAGCCTTCTTTAAAGTGGTCAGGCTTTCTTTACTAATAGGCCATTTTAAGGGAAAAATCCTGTCGTATAATCTGATGACTGGAAGCAAGGCAAGCAGGAAATCAATAGGCAAGGACATGGGAATTTTAGTTTCGTTTGTCATCCTTGCGAGTTCCTTTAAACTTATATATGTTCCTCCAAGCAAATAAATACCCCCTTTTCGACCTTTTGTAATCGAAGCGATAATCGTGTCGACCAGATCCCTGACATCCACTAAATTGTATCCACCATCGGTAATAAAAGGAAGGGTTCCTTTATGCAAATCCAGGATCGTTTTTCCAAAGGGAGATGGCGAATTATCTTCGGGCCCAATGATGGCAGTAGGCCTCAGAATACAAGCGTCCAAATGATCATTTTTTACGGATGCCAGCACTTTTTGCTCCGCAAGTGCTTTGGTCCAGGCATAGAAAAAAGTCTGATCGGATCTATAGGGAGTGTTTTCATCAAACACTTCATTATTTGCCGGATCTTTCGCTACTGTGGAAGAACTGATATAAAGAAAACGAATAGGTCTGTTTACACAGGCTTTCAACAGATTCTGTGTGCCAGTCACATTCACCTTATAAACGAGATCTTGATCTTTTTCACCCAAAGAAATGGCGCTGGCAGAATGAACAAGTGCCTGGCAATTCTCTGTCAATTCCTCCAGCGCCTTGGTATTTTCCAGATCACCTCTAATCCATGACAAGTTTTTATGATCAAAAGGCAATGAATTATGCCGGATCAGTGCTTTGACCAGAAAACCCTGGTTCAAGAGTTCTTTGAGGAGGTTTATCCCAAGATGCCCTGTAGCACCCGTTACTGCTATGTGTGCGGGCTTAGTCATTTATCCTTTGTCTTTTCTTTGCGATTTCATCCTTCAGAATGCTGTTAATATCTTGTTTGGCCCCTGCCAGGAGATACACTTTTGTTCCCTTATCTCTGGCATACTTATTGGAAACAGTCCCGATCAAGGTGACAGAATCAAACAAAGGTGCTTCCCTTTTTCTTTCAGGATCATCATCCCAGGGACCTTTTACAAGAATGACATTTTCAATACTTCCTTGATCAAGAGGATACCAATTAAGGTAATCGGCCTCCATGGTTAATGCTTCAGTATATTCTTGTTCAGCATAAAAATTGATCGAACCTGCCATGCCATAGCCATCGCAATGAATGAGCGTAGCTTCTTTATTTTTAACTTGCATAAAAGCTTCATCCACAATACCAGCAAGTTCTTCCCAGCCCACCATATCGGCATAATCCTGAGGGATCAAATGATTTTTTCCATCTTCCCATTTTAGCATTCCCATTGTTTCGAATATTTCATGCTTTTCAGCTATTTTTTGCGGGCTTAAAACTGGTAAAAGCAGCTGGAACAGAGGAATTATCACAAGAATCGGAATCAGGAGAAAAACGGGCCTTAGTTTATATTTCCATCCTTTGCTCAGGAGGTATTCTATATAAACGGCTCCAAATCCAATATAGACAGGATATAGACCCATGGCATAATAACTCTTGGCTCTTAGAAAACTATAAAAGCAAAGGACTAATATCAAGGTCCAGAAAAGAAATTTATATTTTTTGAAAGGACGAAACCAAAAGAATGAAATGAAACCCGCCAGCAGGACAAAATGTGCACCGCTAAAAAAGAAGAGTTGGTCAATTAAAAAATCCCACCGGTTTACATGGACCAACTGGGTGTCAGACAGGGTAGACAAATGCCAAATGACCGGAAAATCATTTTGATATTGCCACCAAAGATTTGGTGCGATTATAATCAGGGAGAGGGCCATGATCCATAAAAGGTCGCGATTGAGAAATAAATGCCGCTGTTTACTTAATAGAATTGCAGGAATGAGACCCAGCAGCAAAAAAGAAATGTTGTATTTATTCAAGAAACCAAAGGCAAAGGCAATGCCGGCATACCAAAACCATTTTTTTTCATGTGTTTGAACATAACGAATAATTGTATAGAACAGAATGGTCCAAAACAAAAAGTCGAAGGAATTAGGCTGATAGAGCGTGTTAATCCTTAACAGGGCCGATAGTGTGATACAAAGAGCGCTAAGACTTAGGGCATATAATTTACCACCTAAATGCGCTACTGTTTTCCAAACAAAATAAATGGTGAGGGCCCCGAAAAGTGCCGGAAAAAATTTAACCCAGAATACAGAATTTCCCAAACTGATGATCAGAAATGAAATCCAGGAAGTAACCGGAGGAACTGATAAATAGCCCCATGCCAGATGATTTCCAAGGTCCAGATGTAAATATTCATCCCTGTGTAATTCATATATAGGATTGATAGCTACAAATTGCAGCACAAATTTTAAAAGGATAAAAAAGACTAAGGCTGGTTTTCTGAGATCCATGAATGAATTAAAAAGCTAGTGCAAGATAGAAAAAAGCTTAAAAAAAGGACAGTATAAAATACCTTAGCTCAGTTCTGCTGCTTTTAATGCCTGAATCATATGTCTTCTATTGTGCATAATCACAACTCTCAAGGCATCACCAAGTTTTATTTTAAGCCAAGGGGCGATACTGATACCGCATTTGGTCCTGGCTATATCTACAGTGGATGCATTTTCCAGGATTTCCAGTGTTTGTTCCTGGTAGGCGCCAAATTGTTGCAGCGTAGAAAGACTTAAATCACTGCCAATCGGATTACTGGAAGTCAGTGTTTTCATTTTTTTCGAATGCTCAATAGGTCCTACCATTTTCACAAAATAGTTGCCCAGTATACCGCTTTTAAATTGAGTTGTGGGCTTTTTGTATTTAGTTCCTTCCAGGTTCTTTTTAATTTCAGGAATATAAAAAGCACTGTAAATATTTAAATGAGCCAAGCATTCCAAAGCACTCCAGGAATCCAGATGGCTTCGTTTATTCAATTCTTCCTCAGAACAAAGAATTAATCTGTTGAGATCAGATTGATTCATCTGAGTCGTTTTTTGCAGGTCCTTTAGTAGTTCAAGTGTTGTAAAAGTCATGATTGATAGTTTTGTTCAAAAATGCTGTTTAAAATTTGAATTTTTGTTGATTCAAATCAAGATTTCTTTAATCTGGACAAAGTTTCAGGGCTCATCCGAAGGTAGGAAGCTATGTATTTGTGAGGGATTTCTTGAAATAATTGCGGGCTTCTTTTTAAAACTCGGTGATAACGTTCTTCAGGGTTTGTGGTCAGTAAATCTGTTTCTCTTTCCATTTGTTGAATAACAAATGCCTCTAGAATTTGTTTCCACAAGTGTTGGTTTAAGGGTGTTTGATCCATCAAAATATTAAAATCAGATTTTTTTACAGATCTGAATTCAGTTTTTTTCAGTGCTTGAATGTAAAATGAAGTGGGTTTATTTGTTAAAAATGAATCCAGACAGGTGACTATGGAATTCTGATAGCCAAATCGGATGGTGTGCTCTTCATTTTCATCGATCATAAAAATTCTGACACTGCCAGTGAGGATATGGTATAAATGACTTTCAACAGATCCTGCAACTTTAATATACTCGTTGCGATGGATCACTTTTACATTTTCCCATAGTTGTCCCTTGGAAATCTGATCGAGCAGTTTTTCAAAAACAGCCACTTTAAAAAGCTTTATCGGGGTTTGATTGTTCCTTCACAGGGATCCATATTTCCTCTTCTGCCATTGGATCATCAGGTCGATACGTTTCAGGCAGCAATTCAAAATGTTCACGAGCATCAATTTCGTAAGCGGCATCTGGCAGCCATTCCTGAAAGATATAGTTAAAGGTTTTATGAAAATCTGCAGGCAATCCTTTATGAATGAATACCGCGTAAAGACCGGCGTTGAGCACATATGGCTGGAGCATATCCGGAATGTTGGTATGATCACTCACTTCTATCGCGGCCCATTTGGTGAAAACACTTGTGGGTTTCATCGATTTGAAATCAGCTCCTTTGTCGTAAACCTGCATGGAATATAAGTCAGTATTGATGCTATTTTTAATCGTTCTTTTGAGCGGCATAAAGGAACTCCATAATTCTCGAGTACGATTATCTGCCATGGACATCTCCAGATGCTGACCACAAAGCAATTTTTTTTCTAGACGGTGGATTTTTTTAAACATAGATACTGACCTAAATGAGGTTTAAAATTCAAAAGTTTTTGAGATATACAGCTCATCATGAAACAGGACTTCTGCATGACCACTAGGGGCATCATAAGGTGCTTTTGGCAACATTGACGGGTTTGAAGGATAGGAGCCATCTTTAAAAGTCAGTTCTTTAAATACTCCGGCATCTTTTACAAGAAGCAAGGCCCAATCATTGACTTTTTTAGATTCTACGAAAATAGGAGACCTGGTAACTGAAAAACGGGTAATTACTTCTCCATATTTGTCCAACAGAAGGAAGGTACAGCCTCCGGATCCGCAAAAATAAGGACTCATAAAACGTACAAATATTTCGTCATTCCCATCCCCGTTTAAATCAAGCTGATAAAATTGGAATTTTCTATCATTGTCTTGCAGAAAAGACAGCTCCTCTTTTAAATAATCATTGACCAGGAAATTCTTAATGTTGTTCGCCGTTTGTTGGTCAGTTGATTGAGGAACAAAGGGAGACTGTTGCTCCGGTTTCTGTTGTTTCACCACTACAGAATCGACCTCCTTGTCCTGATCTTTTTCCACTCCTTTTTTTGAATCGGTTTTACAGGATGTACCAATTAAAACTAGTACTAAAAACAAATAAATCAGTTTTCTCATAAGCACGTTTAAGATATGGATGTGTTAATTATAATTCGGTTCTCGAATTTAAGCATTTAAATAGTACAGCGCAAACGCTTCAAATGATGCGAAGGACCTGTCAAAGTCATCGCAGGCGCCAAACCCATAGGACATAAAAACAAAAGGCACGCTGGCTATACGGCTCTGTAACATGTCTCCATGGGTGTCCCCCACGTATACCGGGTTTTTCAAATGATAGGAATGTACCAGACTGGATATATTTTCATGCTTTGCTTTGTAATTCTGTCCATGAGCCAGACTATCTGTAATTAAATGCTCAATCTGAGCAAATTTCATAAAGTGCTTGATGGTATCTTTTGGGCAGTTGCTCACAATAAATAATTTGTAATAATTACTTAATTTTTCCAGATATTCCTTTACTCCGGGATAGATACGACCTCCAATTTCATCAATTAAATCATATTGTAATTCAATGACTTCCTGATAACATGATTTTCGGGATTCGCTTGTCATTTCAGGAAGTACTTTTTCTAGAAACTGAGCTTCCTCCAGTCCCATCAAAGCATCTAAATCAGCTTTGCTTAAAACCGTATCCATACCCTGTTTTTTGAAATATTCATTCCAGGCAAGCGTATAGGTGGCGACAGCGTCCCACAAGGTACCATCCATATCAAAAATGATGGCATCGCGGAGGTTTTTTTGTGATTTAATTGTCAAAAGAATAAAACGTTATTTTTTGGCTAACCTTCTTAAAGCGGCCCATTGTCTTAAGGTATCTTTGGCTTCAATTGCCGGATAACCAAGGATTGTTTTTCCGTCAGGGATATCATTCATGATACCGGACCTTCCGCCAACGGTAACACCATTTCCTATGGTGATATGATCTTTTATTGCAGCTTGACCCGCCATGATCACCCCGTCACCAAGGGTCACCGAACCTGAGATTCCACAAAGCGCAGCAATCATGCAAGCACGACCAATTTTACAATTATGTGCTATCTGCACTAAATTGTCAATTTTTGTGCCGTCACCTATGGTGGTTGAACTGAATTTTCCCCTGTCCACGCATGAACCGGATCCTATTTCAACCTGGTTTCCGATCACGACATTTCCAATATGAACAATCTTGACGATGCCCCTTCCATCAGGACTCGGTCTGTATCCAAACCCATCAGAACCAATACTTACATTGGCATGCATGATACAGTAATGCCCTATGATGCATCGTTCACCAATTACAGTACCTGATTTTATAAGAGAATGACTGCCAATTTCGGCCTCATCCATAATTGTTACATTTGGATAGACCTTTGTGTTCGGGCCGATCTTCACATTGGGCCCTATATATGAATTGGCTCCAATGGCAACTCCTGGTCCAATTTCAGCCGTATCACTGACCGTTGCCGTTGGGTGAATTCCGACAGCTAACTCAGGTGCCTCAGGGGTAAAGATTTCCAACAATTTTGCCATGGCCAAATCCGCATTGTCAACTTCGATAAAAGCCCTGTTATCACCGGGATTTTTTAATTCAAGAGAACGATCGATGATCGCTGCCGAAGCTCTGGAACCCTCCCATAGAGGAATATATTTTTTATGTCCGATAAAAGTGATGGCACTTTCAGTAGCAGATTCTATTTGTTCTGGTTCAGAAATTTGATGTTTTGTATGGCCTATAACAGTCCCTTCTAAAAGCTTTGAAAGCTCTTCAATTGTGTAAGATTTTGATGCTTTTTTCATGTGCGAAAGATATGAATTTCCTAGGAGTTGTGTTTCGCTCACAATGACATTTCATATAAATTATTAAGTGCAAAATTGGTTGATTTTTCACCCACTTTTTTAAATCCATAAGATTCATAGTATTGGCAAAGCTTTGTATTTGAGCCGTCGCAATCAAGTCGAAACTTTTTTATTCCTTGCGATCTAAGATCTTCAATGATCTTTAATAAAACAGTTTTACCAATTCCAAGGCCCGAAAATTCAGGAGGTACAACAAGAGAATGAACATATCGAACACTTTTTTCAAGCCCTTTATTTTCCCAGTATAAGGTGTCTGTTTTCAATAATCTGAACATGGCAACCTTCCTGTTGTCCTGATTCAAAACAAAGTAAAATTCATTATTATCGAAGCCTTCTTGTACCCATATTATTTTTTCCTGGGGAGGGTCTGCCCAGTAACTCCATTGACTCAGGTTTTTTTTGCCCAAGGACTGACTGGCCAGTTTAAAAAAAAGTAGTGCGTCGCTTAGCTCTTCCGGAGAAGCTCTTTTAAATTGAAGGTTCATCATTGCGATTCAATTTTTATTTTTTTCTTAGAAGTGCTACCCAGTCATTTTTTCTGGTTTTGATCTTCTTTTCCGGCGGAGTTCCCAGGCTTAGAACTTGTCCACCTGTAATAGCTGTCAAAGATCCTTGCTGTAATGCCCCACCTGCTAATGGATCAAACCAATGAATGGAATAGACATTCGTATCGTCACTTAAATCAATGTTATAGCCATCATTTTTAGGAAAATACAGGGCATATACTTCTCCTGATTTCTTAAAACAAAAGGAAGGACTTCCACCAACCAGTTGGTGATCGGGTTGCATTTCCCAATAGGGCAGCTGCTCTGTAAAAAAGCGTTTAGCATGATTTGTGATTTCCCAAAGCTGATTTCTTTGTCGCCAATCTTCTGAAGAAAGATCGTTATGCGGAAATTTAGCACCAAAATACCATTCAAGGCCGGCGGCTCCTGAGAGTAAGGTGCCCCATAAAACATCACCTCGCAAGGTCCCGTGTCCGGGTTCGAGAGAATCTGTGAGGGCAGCAGTGTGCCACATACCAATTTCATCCATTGTGATCAACCAGCTATGTCCTTGTTTTTCAGAAGTTTCTTTCCATATTTCAACAACCCTGGCCGCTTCTTCTCTCTTATCCACTTGAAGAGAAAGACCATCAAGTTCTTTAAACCCGAGTATTTGAGAAAGCACATCACCCCTGGCAGGCTCATGAGAATGGGTATGTAGAAGTACCGGATGTTTGTATGGGTCATTATTTTTAATGTGACTGATCATCGCTTTTCTTTGATTATCATTCTGAGCTTCTGGAGTAAATGATGCCGGGCCATTTTCTTCACCTAAATTCCAAATAAGGCCAGGATGGTGCCCAAACCTTGCAATAAGTTCGTTTAAGTATAGTTGTCTTTGGGGTCCTGTATCTCCTCCGTCCAGCATTAACTCATTCTCTGTTTCCTGCAAAACTATATGCAGCATAATGCCTTTCCGCTGCATATGGTTAAAAATGATTTCCCATTGAGCAAGTTTACTCACATCAAAACGTCGGAAATCAGAAGGATCCCTATAGGGCCAGACATCCTTACCATCTCCCATGATATTCAAGGTCAGAAAGTAAACGGCATTCATTCCTTTGTCATTTAAATAATTTAAAGCTCCCAGAAGCCCTTTTCCTTTGCTACCCTGCCATACAGGATCATTGATGTCCCAATCTTTAATATGATTCTTATAGCTGTGAATTTTATCATTTGCTTCGGCTTCACCCTCTCTTTTTTCTTCCTGCATCCTGAATGTACCATCGAAATCTTCAAAAGCCAAAAGGTTTTCGGGGCTGTTGGCTCCCATTTTTAGCCAATATTTTTTAGTATCATGAAAGAAAAAATAGCCCGAATTAACAGATATTCTGCCATTTTTGTAAAAACAACTGGTCGATGCTGAATCTGAAACAATAGTAAAGTCACCCAGGCTGTTTGAAATTTCAACTTCTGTGGTGGAACCTTCAGCCCCAATGGCACTTTTTTCACCCTTCTTTAAAGTCGCTTTATAAGTCCATTCTCCAGGCCTGTCAGCAGAAAAACGAGCTTGCCAAACTCTCCCTGAATCAGCACTTGTCTCGGCGGCATTTCCATCAGCGGCATAAAAACCCCTCACAGTATAACTCGTGTCAGGATGCTTAAAAACAACCTCAAGTCTGTAATTTAAAAAGGGATTATCAGGATTTGTTTCTGAGAGCTGGGGACCTTCAAAGTCTATTTGAATCGCTTCCCATTGCTTGAACTCACCAAGTTTGTTTTTTGTAGCTATAGGTTCGCATTGAATCAGTGATAACAGGACGGAAAAAAGAGATAATTTAATAAAATAATTCATGTAGTAAAAAAGCAGGTTTTCTATTAATTTTAAGCAATTAAAGTATTGAATTCAAGGGCTTTTGCAACCCAAAAATCCAGGTCTTCTTCTTTGTCAAACCCTTCAGGGTCAATAAACAGGAAGCCCCTCATTACCGATCCTGTAAAATCCATGGGCCGGCTGCCGTCTTTTTTTAATAAGTTTTCATAAGGTAATTTTCCAACCCGAACCATAAGCCTGTCCGTGTTTGATTTTTTATCAATATCGACGCCAATACACATTTTATCATTGACCATAAAAATGAGGCCTCCCATCATTTTCTTTTCCACAACCTGTCCCCTCTTAAAGAGCCTTTGTCTTACCCTATCGGCCAAATACTCGCTAAATGCCATAACTATCCTTATTCGTTTTTCAGTGACTAAAATACAATTTAAACACTTGTTAGTATCAACCTGCAGAATCTAAAACACATTTGACACCACCCCGGTCCATTTCAACTATACACTCGTTGCATCGATTGCATAAGCTTTTTGAAAGGTTTCCGCTCCTTATTTTATGTAGAAATGAAGGATCGTGAATTAAGGGTCTTGCCAAGGCAATAAAATTAAAGCCTTTCTCAAGTATTTGAAGCATACCATCAACCGAATCCACACCTCCGAGATAGACCAGGTCGAGGTTTACAGCCTTTCTTACTTTTAAGGCCTGATCCAGAAAGAAGTTTGGTTCAAATTTATATTCTTTGATGATAAAAGGTCCAAAAACGGCCATGGTAATTTTTTCCGCCCAGGAGCTGCCATTTTGTATCATACCCTTTAAAGGTATTTTTCCTCGCATTAAATAGAATGGGGTTTTACTGGTAAAACCTCCGCTTAATACAATGGCTGCACAGTTTATTTTTTCAAGTTGTTTCGAAACATAAACACAATCTTCTAGTGAAAATCCATTTTTGAAACCATCTGATAAATTAAGTTTTACCAGTACGGGGAAATTTTCTCCAACAGCCGTAACAACTCGCTGCACCAGCTGTAACGGGAACCGACTTCTGTTCTCAATGCTTCCTCCAAATTCGTCTTTTCTTTTATTGGTCAAAGGGCTTAAAAACTGACTTAATAAATACCCGTGACCCATATGAATCTCAACAGCGTCGAAACCAATTGTTTTAAGTGAAATGGCTGCCTTCACAAAGTCGTTTATTACGAGTTCCATATCTTTTAGCGTCATGGCTTCTGAAAAGCCCATTCCTGACAAGAACCCATAGGCATTGAAGAGTTTGCTGGGAGCAAGAATTTTTCGGGCCGTTTTATTTTTTGAAAAATACCCACAATGCGTGAGCTGAATGGAAACTTTAGCTCCTGCAGCATGAACCTTTTCCGCCAATAATTTTAAGGGGACTAAACTGTCTTTATGAATATACATTTGACTGTCAAATGTTCTTGCGTCAGCTGATACGGCACCATATGAGATGGTGGTCATCCCAACCCCTCCCTTTGCCAGATCAACATGATGATCAATGAGTTTTTGGGTGGGAATGCCAGCGGAATACATTCCTTCAAAAGTGGCCGATTTTATAAAAACATTTTCCAGAACAACTTGTGATGACCCAATAGAACGCTTTATAAAAGCCTTGTTGATCTGATTGATAGTATTGGGTTTTGGTTGCATCAGCAGGAAGTTCTACCGCTAAAATAAGAGTTGCATTAGTAGAAATCAAGAACATTGAATTAATTTATACCAAATAACCCGTCAGCCATCTTCTTTTCTAATTCTGGCGCCTGCTCCTTTATACTGATTTTAATGGAATTATTTTCTTCAATTGCATCAAAACCTGCTAATTGTAAATAACCGGCTAGTGGAATTTGTTGCACTCCGGAGACATATTGTTTAAAAAAATCTGTTTGATCTTTACCACTTGCTTCTGAGATCAATTTTTCAATTTCCTCTAAAGAATAACCATTATTGGTTCCTCCGTATTTTTTGAACAAGGTACGCATCACATCATCTAGGCTTTTTTCATTGGCAGTGGATGCTCTAATAATCATGTCCTGAGAGATGCCAACAAAGAATCCTCCACTATAAATGAGGCCCCAATGATCATGCTTTTGATCACCATCAGTCATGGAAAGCTTTCCAACTCCTGTATCGGTTATGTAGCGT